>CALVKI010000112.1 GCA_944332635.1 uncultured Bacilli bacterium | reverse complement strand
AGTATTACAATGTGAAAGAAAGTTTGTTATAATGTACAAGAAAGGACATTATATAAACTGTTCTTTCACGTTACATAGTGGTTCATTAGATGTGTCGCCAAACTCTATCTAATGAGCCTTTTATTTTACCTCCTTTCTATGGCAATTATATTCATGTATATAAATTGCATTTACTTGCCACATCAACAATATAACACCTGTAGCAAGTAAATGCAACACAAAATATAAATTTTACTTTTTAAAATGTTTCTTTGTATTATGAACTGATGTATAATAAGAACGTATGAAACGAAGAAAGGAGGGGAAACGCATGTCATTTGGTACATATTTAAAGGATGTAAGATTTAAAATGAATGTAAATCAGACTCAGATGGCAGAGATATTAGATATAAGCAGGACTGCTATTAAATTAATTGAAAATGGATCTACAAAATATCCAAGTAAAAAAGTTTTACATAATTTATCAGTTTATCTAGAACAAACCGAACATGAAGTTATGATGAATATTTTATTTACAGATAAAGATTTAAGCAAAGACGCATCTAACGACCTACTTGTTTATCATTACCTAACTTATATGTATCTTGAAGGATGGAATATTGAGTGTTCACCTTACATATATCAGGTTACAGAGAGTTATAAATTAGAATTTGATGGAAAAATAGTAAAAAAACGTGAACCCAAAAATAGTATTATTGTTGCTAAATATGATCGCTTTTTAGTTCGTTTAGCTAGTATTGATTCAGTAAATGATGCACATGGGTATATGGGGGATATGTTATCTATCATGATGAGTGTATTAGATGATTTTAGAAGCGTAAATGTTTTATTTGATGCAAATGATAAAAAGCAATGTATTATATTTGATTTATTTGCAAATTTGAAATATAGAAAAATAGGGTTTAATATCAAATTGATTTTGTTTGATTCAATCGCTGAAAAGTGTCTCTCTAGTATTATTTATAAATAATTGTTTATTTTACTTAAATTAACAATTAGTATGAATTATAAATAACAGTTTTATAATATATTTTAATAAGTTCATAGAATAAATTTCTGTTATGTTTGATGATATTTTATTTGGTTGGAGGTAATGGATAAGTATGAATGATGATTATGTATATAGTGATAATAATCGTTTAAAATATAACATCGAAAATGTAGGAAATGGGGAAAATATATTATATCCTCATGAATTAGCATTTTTGTTAAGAGTAACTTTCTGCCATTTATCTGACAAAAATTTAAAGTTTTGCTTTCGTTGGGAAATTGTTGACGTTAAATATCCTGAATTATTATTTTATTCCTTAATTGAAAGAGGTTATATAACATTATGTGATGATTGGAGGGTTATACCTTATATAAAATATAGAGATTTGCAACAATTGGTTAAATTAAAACATAAAAAGTGTGCACAAAATAAAGTAGGAGTAATTAAACAAATTAAAGAACTATATAGTTTGAATGAATTTAAAGAAACATTAAATAAAAAATATTTTATTCTAACAGAAAAAGGTATGAATGAGTTATCTTTATCTGGATATAAACCAGGAGATGAGTATCATGCATGGAGTTTATTTTATGAAAAATTTGGAAAGAATAAGAAAAAGCCAGTTATAAAAGAATTTACACTTGAAGACAATAATGTAGAACTTCTAGTTAATAATGGAGAAATTTTATATAGATTTAATAATGATTTTTATTTTACTTTACATAGATTTAACAAATTTGATGATTTTCGAAATGTGAAAATAAAATTTAATAAAAAAAGTTATAGATTTGAAAAAGTCATTGAATATAGGATTACTATGGATAAAAAATATTTAGTAATAGTACAGGTAAACGATGCTTCAATAAAACATTTGGAAGAAAAGTTCAATTTAGATGAGATAAGAATAAAAAATCAAGAAATTAAAGTAACAGTTATTGATGCAAAATCAGGAATAAAAAGTTTGATTGAACAAATACCTTACTCATATTTATTAAGCTCTTATCCAATGAATGATAAAACTTATAATGAAGAGATAGATCTAAATTTAGAATATGACAATAACGGAATTGTATGTGGTGAATATATTAATTATTATTTTTCTACTAATAATGCTTTTATAAAAATAATGATAGAACAGTTCTATTCGAAGAAATATGATATAGAACTTTTTCCCTCTTTATTAAAGAACGATATTTTTTCGACTTATAAAGTTAAAGTTAAAACAAATGATGCAGAAATGAAACATATGATAATGTACCTATATAAAAAAGGATTAGTGCAGAATGTTTGTATAAAAGGATATTCTTTAAATTATATAGTAAAGCATTTTAATGCACACTTAAAATGTCAGTATCAAAAGTTTTTTTCAGAAATTTATGATAAAGACTTTTTAAATTTAGAGAAAGAAATAAAGGAGGAATTATTAATTAACGATGAGTATTCACTTGATAATTATTTAAGATCTATCTATCCGAATAAATTGATTGATTATGGTTTAATGTATTATACTTCTAATAAGGTTGGGCAAAGAGATTCTAATTTAATATTTATTTATGACAATGAAAAAATAATGGATAAAAAATATTCTACAGTTTTAAATGAAATGCGTAAAGAAAAACTAATTCCGGCAAAATGGAAATCTGAATTTGAATTATATTTAATAATATCTCATTATTATCATGATTCAATATTTCAATATACCTCTTCTTGGTTAGAAAAACAAAGCTTGGATATTTATATACCTAGTATAAAAATAGCAATTGAGTATCAAGGAATTCAGCATTATAAGGCTATAGATTTTTTTGGAGGGGAAGAGGAATTCCAAATTCGAAAAAAGTTAGATTTGGAAAAAAAGAATAAATTAAAAAGCGAAGGAATTAGACTGTTGGAGTGGAAATATGATCGAAAAGTGTCTGAAAAAGAAGTATGCTTCTTTTTCAAGTCTAACTCCATTGATCTACCTAATGTAGAAGAAATTAGTACGAATTTTCTTTATAAGGATGTTATAGAGAGTAAAAAGAAATCTTCAAAGAAGCTTTCCAAAAAAAAGGATAAAGAAGATTGTACAAAATTTAATGTGCCTATAGGAATATCTGAAAAAGTATTAATGTACCAGAAAGATGGGACTTTTATCAGAGGATTTAATACGATTAGTGAGGCAGAAAAGTTTTCTGGTATTCCATCTAAAAAAATATCAGATGTTATTAACGGACATAGAAAAACATATAGAGGCTACGTTTGGATAAGAAATAATAAAATCTAAAATAAGATAGGGAGGAGTTGAAATGGATAAGATAGATATTTATGATATAGAGACATATCCGAAAGAATTAGAACAAATGAGAATTAATGCTTTAACAATATTAGAAAAAAGTAAAAATATTTTATTTGAAAATGCTGACGAAATGTATAGATTTTTAGATATATGTTATTATGAGAAATCAGAACCAATAGCATCTATACTATGTAACATAAAACAGTTTGTAATTAAAAATGAGATTATTTGTTTCCATAATACAAGAGTCTTGGATGTTGTTCAGATAAAAAATAATGGTTTAAAGTTCCCTATCAATAACTATAAAGAAAGAATTAAAGGAAACCTAGAATTGTCCAAAATTTCTAAGGAAACTATAAAAATGATAACTTCTAATATTGACAAAATACTAAATGATTTTTCTAATGAACCACTTGATTTAAAAAAACATTCGCAAATTTCTTTTTATTTAAATTTCAATCATCATAATGATTATCAAAAATTTTATGAAGATTTTGGTGGTGAAATATTGGAACAAGCCATAAGAATATCATCGATCGATGATGATTTAAAGAATACATTTTTGAAATTGGGCAATCCTGTCATAGTTAAATTTAGTATCCCATTTAGTTTAATCGAAAGCTATAAACAAGAAGAGATATTGATAAAAATATTAGAGTATTGGATAGAAAAATATATACTCAAGTTAAATAAAATGCATGATGTTTGTGAAGGTAGAATTCTTTGTGAAGTACCTCAAGAAAAAATTATTAAGATTGTAGATTTACACATTTTATCTGATAAATAAAGAATAAGTTGAGTATTCCGCTCACTCAGGACCACCTCGTCCGCAATTGAGAGCCACCTAATCCGGTAAGAGAGCCAATACATAAAAAATACATTAATCCATAAATAGAGCCACCTCTTGGTGTAAGATTATTTTGTAGGATAAATTCCTACAACTTGCACGACAGGAGGTGTTTTTTTATGCAAGTAGAAAAACAGATTCTCAAATTGCGATTTGAGAACAAAAGTCAGCGACAGATTGCGTTGTCGTTGAAAATTTCCCGAAATACAGTAAGCAAGGTCTTTAAGGCAGCAGACCAGACTCAACTGTATTGGGATAAAGCACAAAATCTGGATGATAAGAGTATACATGAAATACTTTTTCCAGATTCACAATTCATACCGGATATGAAAAAACCTGATTTTGATTATGTTCATAAAGAACTATTAAAACCAGGAGTTACATTGAGCGGTCTATGGGAAGAATATGTACAAGAATGTAAAGATGCACACCAGCCTTTTTATCATCGTTCCTATTTCTTTTCAATGTATCAAAGTTATGTCAAACAGAACAATCTAACGATGCACATCAATCATAAAC
>CALVKI010000111.1 GCA_944332635.1 uncultured Bacilli bacterium | reverse complement strand
GTCCTATTCCTAGTTCCGCCAAAGATAAAACAGTCAAAATATTAGAAAACAGTCCTTCTAATCCTAAATATTCGGCAGTTAAAACTCTAACAAAAATTAATCTTACAATGAAATTTAATAGTACTTTTATAAATTGTCCAATTAAAACCACGCTCATATTTTTCAATGAATTTTTTGTTCTCATAATTCCTCCTTTCCATTATTTGTTATAAGGAAACGATGAAATATAGCTAAATAGATAAAAAAAGCCTCTTGAATTAATATTGACAAAAAGAACATTTGAATAATCATGCATATAGTTATACAAAGAAAAATACTATAAGTATTATCCGTTTTATATAGTTTATAAGAATGATAAAAAATACATAAAATAAAAGTTGCATATATACAGAATCCTATTATTCCAGTCTCTACTAAAACTTGTAACCAAGTATTATGCACATAAACATTACCCAAATCAAGATATAGATTATTTAATCCAATTCCAAAAATCGGACTTTTTTCAAATAATTCTATAGCATTCTTCCATAATGTGATTCTTCCGCTTCCACCATCTGAAGAATCGAACATTCTTGTTTTTATCATATCTAACACAAATCCATTTGTAATCACATTCAATAAAAATATACCCAAAAATACAAGAATACCTATTTTAACAATTTTAGGAATCATTTTATGAATATTAAATTGATTCTTAAAAAGGAAATAAACCACAAAAGTCAATAAAAAAGCAACATAAGCGCCCCTTGAAAAGGTTAAAATGATTACAAGTAACGTTAATATAAATCCTAATCTGCATTTTTTATCTTTAATATTAAGTAGGTAAAAAAATAAAAATAACGTAAAAACAAAACAAGTTATATTAGGGTCTGATGAAGCAAATGAAATTAGCCTAGGAATATTTCTGTCAAGCATTACCCCATATTGAATAACTCCATTACCATTAAAATTAAAACCTAAGCTTAAAATCCCAAAACCATAATAAATTAAGGTAACAATTGTCAAAATAAAACCTGCTTTATTTATAATATCAATAATTTTAGTTGTCGAAATATTATTTAATAATTCTCTAGTACCAAGATAAACTAATACCATCATTATCATTCCTAATATATATCTTAAAGATTGAAAAGAATTTTCCGAGAAAAAAATTGCAATGCAGCAAAAAGCCACATAAAATATATATATTATTTCATAAAACTTTACATTTTTGATTTTTTTTACTTTTGTTAACATTAAAACTAAAAAAATTAAAATCAGAACAAACATATACGGCTTAATAGAAAAAAAACTATCTATCATAAATATTCCAAAGCCTAAAGAAAGCATAAGAAGAAAAAAGAGTTTGTCAAAAATATTTGAGTATCCTTTTTTAATCATAACATTTTCCTTTCCTCACTATTTTTATATAAACGAACACCTATAAACATGTTTTTAAAAACTTGAAACATGGACATATCTTTTTTATAAATATTTCTTTTCCGTAAAACAAACTGCAAGATTAAAATGGGATACATTTTTTTTGCCATACGATAATAAATTGCACCTTGAATTTGATAATGTTCGGGAGTATTATCTTTATTCCAAGAAGATTCGCTTATTCTTAGTGTAGCAATTTTCTTTGGAACGTAATATATTTTTAAACCTTTTCTCAAACAATCAAACAAAAAGATATTTTCTTCACCCCAATAATATGTTGACCCAGTGCCAAATTCTTCATCAAATTTTATTTTATTATCAACAATGCTTTTCCTTTTAAAAGTAATTTGAACTGATGATAATTTCATAGATTGTAAATAATTAATTTTTCCATTTTTGATTTTTTTAATATAATTAGGTTTTGCCTCATTAGCTACAGAAAAAGCAATAATATCTGCGTCAGGCATATTCTTATATGCACCTAAAATAACTTCTTCATAATTTTTTTCATAATACATATCATCATCAGCTATGATACAAATATCCGCACTACTATTTTGAATAGCCTTATTTCTACTCTTACTTAGGCCTTTTTCTTTAAAAGACAAAAACTTTCGGTTAGAATGTAAATCATCTTTTGAATATTTTATATCTCTTGTGACCTGATTAATAATTACACAATTATTAATATGTATGTCTTGAATCAATCTATTTTTGTTTTCCTGATTCATAGTCGATACTAAAACTTCACATGTCATATTGCCTTCACCTCAGAACTATTTTTAAAATTACAACTGATAAAAAATAATTTTTCATAAATATATTTTGTAATACAAACAATTTTATTTTCGAAAAATTATATCTTAGATATTTCTCATACTTTTTTGAGAACAGTTTTTCGCACTTTAATTGTTTTCTAGTTTGCAAATATAAATTTCTTTTATTATTATAGGCCGCGACAATCAGTAAATGTAAAATATGTTGCAAATAAGTATATGCAAAAAAGTTTTGCCATTCTTCAGAATAATTATGATTTTTAAAATGCTCTGTTTTATAATAAGAACGTTCAACTGTATCTTGGTACCATTTTATATTATGATAATTTGTACTCAAAGAGGTATGACCAACACGATAATTATATAAACATTTGTTAATTGTATAAACAGATTTTGCATTTATTAGAACTATGCTATAACAGCCTTCGCCAACAGTTGAAAATAATTGAATAATATCCAGTTTATCTAATAATTCTTTTTTTACAATTTTATTCCATTGAATAGTATTTTTAGAAACGAATTTCCAATCTATAACCTCCTTGTATTCTCTAAACCATTTTACTTTTTTTGCTGTTTCTTTTGGATAGAAATTATAATTGCAACTTACAACATCATAATTTTTTAAAATAGCAATATTTATCATCTCTTCATACATTGTTGGTTCAACAAAATCATCAGCATCTACCCATGCAATATAAATACCATTTGCATTTTGATACCCAGTTATCCTAGCGCCATTTACGCCTTTATTTTCTTGTTCAATCACTTTTATGTTGTCATATTTTTTTTCGTACTGTTTCAATATGACCTGAGAATTATCTGTTGAACCATCATTAACACAAATAATTTCGATGTTCGGATATGTTTGATTAACAACCGAATCTAAACAATCATCTAAATATTTTTCAGCATTATAAACTGGTATAATTACCGAAAGCATAGGCTGACTTTTTTTCATTTTGTACACTTCCTATTCAATTAAATCCCCCATTTTTTTTAAGGTTTCATCTGTAAAACACTTATAGCAACCACCTGAAGGGGTATAAGTTAACTCGCCAAAATATATTTTTCCATTGATATTATAGAAATCCACTCTTGTAAATTTTCTATTATCAGAAAAACTTTTTGCTATTTTTATCATTTTTTCAAAATTTTTGGGTTTTTCAAAATCATAACCATCATGTCGATTTTGAATATCTTGTTTTTCCCATTTCATATTGTAAAAAGTTCTTTTTAAATATGTATTACGATCCGCATATACTCCAACATAAAAAGGAGTTCCTTTAAAACAAAAAAATTTATAATCTAATGGCACAGTATGTTCTTTATCATCTAAAAATTCTTCACAAATAATTAATGGTTTTATATCCTTATAATGATATTCTAATGAAACTTTAGCAAAATTCCTTTTTAAATCTTTTGCAAGTTGTTTTTTTATTTTAGAAACATTGGATTTACCTTTTTCATAAATTATCACATCACCACTACCATGGTTTGTTTTTAAAACACATTTTGAAGGAAGTTTATTAAAATCAATCTCATCCACCGTTTTAAATACTCCTATTAAAGGAACAAGAATATCTTCATATCCCTTTTTCTTAACAAATTCCCTAACTAGATATTTATCCGAATTATCACTTTCATATTTCCCATGTTCATAGATACACATATAATGAATCTTTTCATTAAAATCCATATTTCCTTTTAAATGTAATTTTTTATGTGTGACAATAAAATAATAAATTTTATGAGCTAAAGTTCGAGGTAATGGGTATAATATAGAACCAATTAAGTATTTTACATCTTTTTTAGTCATCCTCAAACCCTCCTTTTTAAAGCATTAAAACAATACCAACAAAAATTATAACTACTAGAAATAATTCCCAAATGTTCTACATTACGATACAGGTTCCATGTCCTTTTCAACGCTTTTATTTTATTAGAAGACAAAGTATTCTCATTTCTCCTATAATAGGAATAAATCCCATTGATTCCATGGGCATAGTCTATAATCTTTAATACTTTCCACCATGTTGCAGTATCCTGGCCTCGTCTAACATCTGGCATAAGAATTTCTTCTTTTGTTAATTTGTTTAAATCAAACATAACCGTACTAGTAAATATAGTAGTATTTTTCAAAGCTTGTTTATAATTTATTGTATTGGGAACCTTCACTTTTTTTCCATTCGGAATTCCATTACTATCTGCAAACTCATAATCAGTAAACGAAAATGCACAACGATTATCTTTCATAAACTTTAATTGCTTTTCAAGTTTTTCTTTTTCCCACAAATCATCAGCATCCAAAAAACATAAATAAGTTCCCTTTGCTTCCTTAATGCCATGATTTCTTGTTAACGCAGCCCCACTATTCTTCTCATTTTTTAATAATCGAATTCTGTCATCTTTTGTAGCATATTCCTTAATAATATTCACACTATCATCATTTGAACAATCATCAACAAGCAAAAGCTCCCAATTAGGATATGTTTGTTCCAAAACAGTTCGAACAGTATCTTTCAAAAACTTTTCAGCATTATAAACAGGCACGACAATACTAACCAGTTCCTCTTTCTTCATCCACTACACTCCTTCACGAACAAGAGCCTTTTGTTTCTTCAAAGCATCCAACTCATTCTTAATTGTCTCTCTTCCAGCATCAGCACCTTTCCCAGATAATACCGTAACAATTGTTAAAAATACAACTTTACAATCCTCAAAAAAAGTTAAATTTTCCACATAGTGAACATCAAATTTAATCTTTTCAAATATCGTAAGACCATTTCTTCCTTTTGCTTGAGCAAGTCCCGTAATACCTGGACGAACATTCACTCTTTTTCTCTGTGTCTCGTTCATGTTCTCATAGTAATCTGGGATCCAAGGACGCGGGCCAATAAAACTCATTTCTCCTTTTAAAATATTAAATACTTGAGGAATTTCATCCAAAGAAGTTCTTCTTAAAAAACTTCCTACTTTCGTATGTTTATCTGCACACTTAAAATCATGAACATCATTATCTACTTTCATACTTCGAAACTTAATAAGTCGAAATACCTTCCCATAACGACCAGTTCTATATTGTTTAAAAAACACCGGCCCATGGTCTTCCACCTTTATTGCAATAGCAATCAATATCATTGGAATAGCAAAAAGAACTAGTAATAAAATTGCTATCAAAACATCTAAAACTCTCTTTACAAACTTCC
>CALVKI010000110.1 GCA_944332635.1 uncultured Bacilli bacterium | reverse complement strand
TTATTGATAAATCTCATCATCCTCTTACTCCTCACCCTAATTCTCATACAGAACTAGAGTTAAAATGGATTAAAAAGTATATAAGAAGAAATCCTCATATAACACTATGTGAACTATGGTATAAATTACGACTTAATAAGGGATACACAAGACATCATTGAAGTCTTTATAGAATTTTAAAGAAAATTGGGTTCTATAATAAAATTAATATTAAAAATACATCCAAATATATTCGTAAAAAATATGATACCCCCACTGAATTAGGGAAAAAGTGGCAGATAGATGTTAAATTTGTCCCAAATGAATGTAAGTGTTGAAGATTTAAGATTTTATCAATGGGCATGTATTGACAAAGCATCTGGTGAACGTTTTATATATCATTATACCAAACATACACCAGCAAATATGGTTGATTTTGTTTATCGATATTTCTTATTTTATGGTTATAAACTTGAAGGATAACGGAACAGAATTTACATGGAATCAAGAAAAAAATGAAAGTAATTCATCCATTTAACAAATTATGTATAGAAGGAAAATATATCATCATAAAATCAAACCAAGAACTCCAAGACACAATGGAAAAGTTGAAAGAAGTCATAGAAATGATAATGAAAGATTTTATAATACATTAAAATTTTACTCACCTGAGGATTTAAGATATCAAGCAAAATTATACTTAAAAAGATATGATTCATTTTATGATTAATACAGATAAAACTCTAAAAGCTACTTATGAATGCTATCAAGGGATTATTAATTCTATTAGAGAAAAAGATTTTAATAAATTTAAATCTATCATTGAGCACCCAAATAAAAATATTTCGGATAAAATGAAAAAAGCATTAAAACTTTATAAAGAAAATATGAAATATATCGAAAATTCGTTTAAATATGATATTAATAATGGAATAATTGAAGGAACAAATAATCTCATTAAATCGATTAAAAGAATTGCTTTTGGATATAGAAAATACGATCATTTTATTGCTAGAATTTTCTTAATTAAAGGCATTATAAAAGAGTGATTTTAAATCACTCCTCATAATCAGTTCATTTATCAAATTTATTGTTCACCAACACTATTTGACAAAGAACTGGAAGAAACGGGGTTCATATCAAACTATTGTCATCTTTATTTTATTTTAACCAATTTACTAGAAATTGTTTCATCAATAGGTGGAATATAATCTACTAAATAGAAATCATATAAATGATTATATTTCTTCATTGCTTTTTTAACACTATTCATTCTTCCTGTTTTATCAAATAAAATTGTAGATTCGACAAGTTCTTCAACCCTATGTACTTCACTAGGATTCAAAGCAATTATTGAATACTTATTTTCATAACTACAGTCAAATGCAACATTAACACCTGTTTTATTACTATTAGCTATTCCTGAATTTAATTTTTCCATTAGTTGGTCATAAGTATAATAATCTGCCCCTGATTCCAATAAAACTACTAAATTTAATGTTCCTTTACTATGTTTTGAATCTTGATAACTTGTTAAATAAATAGAATTTATATTATCATCTTTATATAATTCTGTAATAGTATGAGTCAATCCTTTTGATAAAAAATAATGTTCTTCGCCTGTAAGATTTATTCGTTCTCTTACTACCTTATCCAAATGTAGTAAATTATTGTCTCTAGCAATTTTTAACATATTTATAAATTCTGGAAATTTATTATCACCAATATATATAGCTTTATCCCATTCATACCATATATCAAATACATCTTTTACCCCATCTTTTACCATTTGTTGAACTCTTGAACTATTAAAAACAACACTATTTTTTTGATCATCTAATGAGTGAAGCATTCCTTCATCTTGATAAATCTTTGCCTGTAAGTCGGCTTCAATTTTATCACAATAATGTGAAAATTTAGCTTCTGGCGTTTCCTGCTCGACAAACTCATATAATAAAGTTAATAGACTATCTTTTTCTTTTAAACTGCTTAAAGCATCTATCATAGCTTGATGTTCAATTTCTTTTTTCTTCTCTGGTGTAATACCATCAAACGGTGTAATATCACCAATTAATGTTTCACCAGTTTCATGTATAGTTAGCATTTTTAATACTTTATCAATATCTAAATTATATTCAAATTCTGAATTTAATACCATTGCCAAACTTAAAGTTCCAATTATATGTTCAGAAATTGTTTCAATTCTGTTAGACTTAATATTCCAATGTTCACTATCCCAACCAGTTCTTACTTTATTTTTTAATCTAAAATTAAGATAATAAAATTTAAAGATTTCTTCACATTCAGAAGGTTGTTTACTACATAGTGAAGATATAATTATACTTCCTTCTTTGATTAATTTTGATGGTAAAATATTATTTTCTTTATCTTTAATTAATTTAGTTAATAAAAAGTCTAACATTTTATACTTAAATACTAATTTACCAGCTTCAGTATTCATATCTCTTGCTTCTACTATTTCTCGCACATATTGTTTTCCTAATTTTAAATTTTCAAAATCATAATTAGGATATAGATTACTAAATTCAACAAGAAACAACATCCTATATATTTTTGATAAATTTTTTGTTTCTTTAAATTCAGAATCAATAGTGGTTGCTAAAATCATACTACTAAATAAGTTATCAGCTACACTATAATTATTTAAATCGTCAATAATCTTTTTTTTTAATTCATTTGATTTAACATAAAAGTCTAATGACTTTCTTATTTCATCTAATTTTTTCATTCTATCTCCTCCACAAATGAGTAATTTAATAATACTATAACACAATTCTTAATAAATTATATACAAAATCATAAATTAATTTAATTTGTATAGTTGTCAATGATGTGAGACCAAAATTTCGTAAAAAATATTAATTAAGAAGTTGTACATTAGCACCAGCTTCTTCAGATTATTGACAACTACCTAGAATTTTCTAGTGTTTTTTTATGAATGAATTTTTTTATTTAAATTTATAATATTTTTTAGTCTTTTTATGAAATAATATACAATTTGTAGAGTCTAAATTTTATATATGATATTATTATATGTAACAAAAAACTATTTAATAGTTCTAATTTTATTTTCTCACACTCTCTTTTGTTTAGTTTTTACGCTATTTCTTTTTTCCATAAATAAAGGGTTACTTTTGATAGATTGATATACTTATTTGTTATTTAACTTATAAATGCTATTATTCCATCCATAGACATATATTTCATTACCAACAATTACACATTATTTTTATATGATTTCCATAACATACTGGGCTTTTTATTATATTCATTACTTTATCTTGATAGATAATATGTTTATTACTTTTCTTTTGATTTATATATCACATTCATAAGTTATAATTGGTTTTAAATTTTGATTATTTTCTGTTTTGTTTCTTCTACTTCTATTACTTCATCTATTTCTCTATTTTCGCTCATTCTATCAATATCCTCTTTTGTTAAAATTACTTCTTTATATTCTTTTTGACCCCCTATTTTTTCTTGGATTTTTCACGATTACTTATTACTTTTTTAAGTCATTCGCACTTGATGGTTTAAAAGAGTTATTGCTATTTTTATTGTTATTATTTTTTAGTCTTTCTATTTCTAATAATAACTATTGATTTTTTTCTGATTTTTCTAAAGATGTTTGAAGATTTTTTATTGTTAAATCTAGTTCATATATAGTCAGGGACATACTAAAAATTAAATTATTGCTTTGTCTAATTTATCATTTAAATTTTCAAATTCTTTATATAATCATGTTTCATAATTTCTTAGTGTTCCCATACTTATCTTCCCTTATTTTCTTTAGTATCTCATAAATAAAAAAGAAATCAAGTATTTTTGCTCACTTTGTGAATAGACTACCTTAATTCCTTTTTTTATCAACATTTAATACATATCTTTCTTATTTTTTTAGTGTTTTCTATCTGAGCAGTAACATTTTTACGAATTTTTGGTCTCACATTATTGAAAACTACACATGGAATATCTTAAAAATAAATAATATGTATCAACCTTTATAGATTATATATATTTTAAAGCTTTATTTGTTTTTACTTTTACATTATCGATGAATTTCAAACTTTCTTCAATAATATATTTTCATCATCTACTTCGTACTCAACTGTAACTACTGTTGGTGAAACTATCCCTTTTATTTTTATATCTAAAACTATACCATTTACTTATGTTTGTTCCTTATTTTACATAAAAATTATCTAACATATAATTATATGCATTTAAACAATTTTTATAATCAATATCTTTAGCCCCCATAAAAATACCAATTTGATACAGTTTATTATTATAAACGGTAGCCAATAAATCAGTTCTCATATCATCGTTTTCATAGTAACTTATATAACTAAAATCTAAATTATCTATTTGTTTTTCCGATATATCGTATTCATCCAACCAACTTAAACTTCTAAAATATTCTTTTGAGTTTTTATGTTGATTTTTACGTACATCAATACTGTAATAGCAATATGTATTTTCATCTTCATATTTAATTGTTACAAAATCTTTTCCCTTTTCATTAATAAAATAACCATCGTATAATTTATAACACAAATCATCTAAACAATATTCATCTTCTTCTAATTTCTCTTGTTCGAAATTATTGTCTTTTAGTTGTAAATTTTCTTTAGCTTCTTTTATAAGATTAGAAATTACATTAGCACTAATAGTAAATGCTATTATGGAATAGATGATTAATAATATAGCTCCTATTAAACTAATAATAGTTAATGGCTTTTTACCTTTTATGTTTTTAATACTAAAAATTAGTGTAATAATAGCAAAAATACTACCAACAAAATTTTTAAAAATTATAATTAATATTAATGAAATAATTAAAAATATAAATTCTATATTATTATTTTTTCCTTTATTATTTGGAGTGGAATTATTATCTTGTGTACTTAATTTGTTTAAATTTGAATTATTTAAATCATTATTCACATATATCACTCTACCTTTCATAAATATTATATCATGAAATTTAATGTTTCTATCAAAATTTAATTAGCTTATCAAATTTTGATAGAAACATTGTAAAAATTGTAGTATAGATTATGAATTAGCACATTTTCTTAATAAAACTAGTTATCCTACAATTATTCCAGATAAATATTAGTTCTTATCTAAAACATTTGATATTAAAAAAAAACAATAATAAGATAATTACAAGTAAATTAAGCAAGAAAATATAAGAACCACGTTTTTTCATATCCAAGAAACGTGGTTCTTATATTTTTATCTACTTTTTTTAGTATCATTAGATCTTGCATTAAGCTGTAATGATTCAATATTTTCTTTATAATAGTTATCAATGGAACTATATATTTGCCTAACTCTTTCCAATTGTTTAAAATATTCCTGAACCATTTCATCCTCTGGTATTGTATCAATTTTAGAAATAACACCATTCCTAGAAAGATAATCAACTTTATTAACTACATCAACTAACCCTTCAAAATTATCTTCTCCAATATATTTTATAAGTTCATTTGGATCTGTATTTACTTTAGCACTAACAACTTGTTTCCTAAATTTTAATAATAATGGTTGTAGTAATGTTTTAGTAATCAAAGCCGTATTATGATTACTAGTATCCAATACAGTAAATTTTTTAGGTTCAATTAAGTATACCCCTTGATCATGTAGTAAATGAATTGCTTCTTCTGTAAAAATATCATTTAAAACTTCATTAAATTTTTCATATTTACGAAAACAAGTATCATAAGGATTTTTATTAAAATCAGTATCATTAACGTCAAAACCGGCTCCTTCTGAACAAATATCTATAATATGTCCACATTCATGCATAAAAACACGAAATAAGCTTCCTTCATCAAATCTTTTTATAGTAAAAAATAAAAGTGACATACATTGATTATCATCTGTAGTTGCATAAGTTACACATATATTTTTATTTTTTATTACCTCATAAATATCTGCATTATAACCAAACTTTTCTTTTATATCAATAAAATCTCTTCTCGTAGCATAATATTCTTTTAATCCTTCTTCATATTTATTTTTCCTAACAGAAGTTATATGTTTAATGACATCATTAGAAGGTATGTATCTGCTAATGTCCTCCTGACTTAAAAATAACAAATAATTGTTTACATCTTCTTCCGAATCACACTCTAACATAGACTCATTGGTTATATTAACTCCTATATTTCTTAAGTATTTTGCCTGTAAAGAAACAATACAAAACTTATCAAAAAGGCTAACCTCTTTAGATTTTAACTTTTCCATTTTTTCTAAACTAAATGATTCAATAATTGTTTCTCTATCAATATATGAATCACCAAAAATAATATTGCAACTTTCTTCCATTGATTTGTCAGAAAAAGCTTTTCTTAAAGGAAAAGGTAGCTCAAAAAAGATATCCTTAAATGTTAATATTTTTTTTCTTTCTAATATTTTTGATTTTCTTTGTTCTTCACATTCCACAAAATCTTCATAAGGTTGTAACCGTGCTTCCCATTTTCTATACTCTGATAATAGATGTTCATAAACTATATTAATTTCATTAATCTCTTTTAATATTTGACGATATTCTTCTGTTTCAACAAATAAATTAAATTTATCTTTAGTAATATGTTGATGTTTCTTATCAAGAAAATAGTTAACTATTTTTATTTTATTATTCAAAAGTATCTTAGAATCATTCATATTATTTGGTTTAAATGATTGAAGTGGAGCATAATAATCAGCATTTTCACTAAATCCCAAAAAAGAAGAACCTATATAGTACCCTAATATTTTTTCAAATTCAATATCTAAAGATTGACTATAATTACCTTTTGATTTTTCTACATCAATACCAATTTTATCTAGAAACTCAATAGCACACTCACGTCTTTTACACTTCTTAATATATAATAAATAATTACTTAATCCTTCAATATCATAATATGGAACTATTATAGCATTATTAATTTTTCTTAGAATAATATCGTGATATTCTTGACCATATACTTTAGTAAAGGCATCAACAACATATGGTAATAATCTTTTAAAATCAATATTTAAACTATCCATTATATACCCCATCAATCAACTCTTGATTAAGTCTTTCAAAAGCTTCAAAATTATTAGGAAAACTTGATTTACCACTATATTCTTTTTTATTACCATTAAAATAAATAATAGATAATTTCCAATTATCACCATCAATCATTTCAGGATTTACATATTTAAGCTCCCAATCATCAATAATATAAAAAAGATTTTTTAAATATTCTAAAGTACTTTTTTCACTTATTATACATGAAATATCGTTAGATATAAATTGAATTTTATCACCTATATCAATAAACATACTTTGACCATTTGTTTCATATATCACAGCCTTAATTCCTTTCATAATTTCCTCCCTTAGATAATTATATCATGAAATTTAAAATCAATGTGGACAAATGATTTCTTATCTTATTGAATATATAAAATACGTATTTTATATTAAAAAAACTATATTCTAACAAAAATAAAGCAAGGCATAATAAATTAAACAAAATAATAAAAAAATAAAAAATGAATAAAATAAAATTTATTCGCCAACCTCTTTGATGTTGTATTTTTTTGTTTATAATTTATTTATGGTTATATGTACTGAGAATGATAAAGATTTTATTAAATTTAAATACAAAATTAATAAAAGAAAAATTATTTTTGCTATTAAACAAATATTTAAAGATTGGTAGAATATGTTTTTAGATACCTATCCCAATCTTAATATTAGAAATGTTGGTTTCTCTAATGTAAAAAAATGTTAAAATATAAAACTTGGGATTTAGGCTTTACTATTATTTTATCTTAATTATCATGCAGAAAAATCATCACTCATACCTATAAATCTCGTATATGTTCTTCTTGTGGAATAAATATAATAAACAACGTAAAACATCTATCTTTTCTAATTTTTTTAAATGCAAGCATAGACATGTTATATTTACTATTGCCGAAAAGAATAGAACTTTCTTTAGACAAGATAGAAAAAAATTTTGATATTTATTTGATACTTCTCTTATTACCATTAAATATTAGGTAAAAAAATATGATATCACATCTGCTTTTATTTCTATTCTTCATACTTTTGGTAAAAATCTATACATCAATCCTAATATTCATATAATTCTACTTAACGGTGGTATTTCTAATAAAAATAAATCTTTCAATTGATTTCTTTTCTTATCCTTATTTTCGTAAAAAAATATGAAAAGCCTTCTTGATATATTAGAAAATGATATTGACAAAGATAAAGTCATATATATATGAATGTAAAAAGTACCACAAATTAGATTCCATTCCAAGTCTCATTATTAATGAACATCTTGGATTTTTAAAATTTATTAAAGCCAAAAAGTCTTTTGAGATGGAATGCCAATAATACGATGGCTGAACGTTTCCAATTAGAACCTATCAAGATGAATAGGTTTACTTATAGCATGAATCTAATAACTACAACACTTTTTTATAAAATCTAACACATTTCCTTATAAATAAAAAACTATTAACAAAATACATTTGCTAACAGTCTGAAATATTCTAATTAGAGTTTCCTTTATTAAAAATAATAGAATAAGGGATAACAACTTTAAATGCCCCCGAAGAATACGGAGCAATCTGATATTCAGGAAAAAAAATCATAATACCAGTAGGTGCAAAAACAAAATGTGAAAAATTAGAAACAATAGGCTTAGTACCCTCCAACATCATAGATAAATTTTGAATTTTATAATTATTTACTAACTTTTTTCTACTCTCTTTTGATAACGTTTCTAACAAATTAGGTATTTCTTGTACAAGATCAGACATATAAACTAACATATCATGGCTAATATCATAAACAAAGCATGAAACCATATGCTCTGGATGTGCACCTCCTGTATAAGATGAACTATAAAAAACAAAAGATAAATAATCTTGATAAAAATATTCATCATGAGAAATATCTAAAGTATAAATTATATTTTCTTGAATAGCTTCTTTAGCAACATTCATAAAATTTAAAATTTGTTTCTGAATAAATAAATATATTTCTTTATTTAAAACACTATATTTAGTCCTAGGATAAATTACTTGAATACCATTATTCATAATATCACCAATAGATTATATGAACTAAAGAACTTATAGATAACAAAAAATATTGCATAATATTACTAATAAAAGTAATGCAAATGTTAAATCTAATTTCACTCGTAATCATAAATCATTAATATTTTTATGGGTTCCTTCAATAAGCCACAAAAACTTAAATTTTATGATGGGGTTTTAAAATATTAAAAAATTATTTCAAAAAAATACAAACCATTTTCTATTATATAAAATTAGCTTACATAACGTGATTAAAGAATATGAAATCATATTTTCAAATAATTCATTCGTAAGAGCCACAATACCAAATAACTTGATAACTACATTAAGAATAATTTTTACAACTACATAAAAAATAGTTCATAGTTAAACACTTCTCTTGCAAACTAAGAAAAGAAATTTAAAATTCATTAAAATCGATAAAGTAGGAAAACTAAACAAAAACTCAATCTAATTTACTAATTAGTAAATCTCAATAAGTATCCATCTACATCTTGAATCAAAAACTGTTTATCATAATATATTTTATCATTAACTTGATACTGATCTATTTGCATTTGACGAAAAATAGGATAATGATTTTCTTGAACCAATTGATATAAAGAATCAATATCATCTACTTCCATACTCAAATTAATTCCACGACCATAAGGATATTGCAAATCCCCGGTATTCCAATGATTATTAACTTCTTCAATCATTAATTGGTTTCCATTAAATTCCATAAAACAAAATTTTTCTTTTTTTCTTTCATAAAGAATAGAAAACCCCAAAGACAAATAAAATTTTTTACTTTTTTCTATATCAGAAACGCTAAGTTCTGGTATCAATCTATTAAATTTTATATCCATATATACACCACCAAAAAATATTAATATCCCAATACTCCTTCTAATGTTTCATCATTTTCAATAAATTCTGAAACATCAATAATAGTATATTTACCTTTAGTATTTCTAACAATTACTTGTTTAATACCTGCATTAATAATCATTCGTTTACATAAAGCACAAGGTCTAGCATTTTCTACATATTTACCGTCATCATAATTAATTCCTACTAAATATAATGTTGAACCAATCATATCTTTTCTTCTAGCACTAATAATAGCATTTTGTTCCGCATGAACACTACGACACAACTCGTATCGTTCACCTCTTGGTACATTCAATTTTTCTCTAGTACAATATTTTAAATCACAACAATTCTTTCTACCACGTGGAGCACCTACATAACCAGTAGAAACAATTTCATCATTATTAACAATAATGGCTCCAAAATTACGTCTTAAACAAGTACCTCTTTCTAAAACCTGTTCTGCAATATCCAAATAATAGTTTATTTTATCTTTTCTCATAACATCACCTAAAATAACTATATCATAAAATTTAAAATTATTTATACTTTTTCCACTCTTGTGCCAAAATATCCTTTAACACTAACATAGAATCTAATTTACTATAATGATATGTATGTTCAATCTCTTCAAACATTTGTCGAATTTGTTTCCCATATTTTTCTACATTAACGACTTCTCGATAAGTACCAAGAACTGGATATTTTTTACTCCATACATTAGTCCAATCAACATTATCAACGTTTTTAAAATTAGTATTATTCATCACTTCTTTTATTTCTTTCATAATCTGATCATCATCAACTAAAACATCTAAATCAATATGATAAATTTCAGAAAGCTTTTTCACTTGATTAATATTAGGAACTACTTTATTTTGCTCCCACTTTGAAATAGTTTGTCTAGAAACTCCTAACTGAAAAGCTAATTCTTCTTGAGAAAAATTATTCATTTTTCGATACTTACTCAAATTTTTTCCTAAACTCATAAAAAACACCTCTAAAAAATTATATAGTATTAATCATTTAAAAACCACCAACAATCCTTATCAAAATGCTAATATTTTTAACATTACTTTTAATACTTAAACATTGTTCTTTAATTCAGCTTCATATAATTCACGATAACTATGACAAGTCTTTAATAATTGTTTATGATTACCTTCAGCTATTATTTGACCATTCTCAATAAATAAAATTCTATCACTATCAATAATTGTACTTAACCGATGAGCAACAATCAAAATTGTATAGTCTTTCTTCAAATTATTAATAGCATTTTGAATTTCCTTTTGTGTTTCGTTATCTAAAGCAGAAGTAGCCTCATCAAATAAGATAATTTCTGTTTTTTGTAAAAAGGCTCTAGCAATCGCTAATCTTTGACGTTGTCCACCAGAAAGATTTACACCACCCTCACCTACAACAGTATCATATCCATCTGGAAGACTCATAATAAAATCATGAATACATGCAAGCTTACAAGCATTAATCATTTCCTCTTCTGTTACATCAGATTTCATCAATCGTAAATTATCACGAATACTGACATGAAAGATATACGGACTCTGACTAATTACTGTAATATTACTACGAATACTGTCCTGATCTAACTCTATAATATCAACTCCATCAATTGTAATTTTACCACTACCAGAATCATACATCTTACATAAAAGATTAAAAATTGTAGTTTTACCTGCTCCACTCTTACCAACAAAAGCAACAGTTTCATTAGCATTAACTTTAAAGCTTAAATTATTCAATACATCTTTATCGTTTGATTGATATCGAAAACATACATTTTTAAATTCGAAGTCACCATGCACCTTACTTAAATGTTTACAACCAAACTTTTCTTTTTTAAATTCACTACTATACATAATATCAAAAACACGACTACTGGATAAATTAAAATCCTTAATATTATCCAATAATATACCTACACTCCAAACAATATTAGGTATTCTACCAGCATAATTATAAATTACCAATGCATTAGCAATCACCAAATCACCATTTACAATTAAATAAACAAGTAAAAAAATAAGACCAGTATCAAATAAATCTCTTAAACTACCACACAAAAAATTATATTTTCTATTAACAGCATCCATCTCATAGCGAAACAAATTAACATCTTCAACTTGTCTATGTAATTCGTTTGTAAAACTATCTTCTGCATGTAATAACTTTATATCTCTAATTCCTCTAACAACTTCTCCAACAAACCCAGAAACTTTTTCATTCTGTTTTCTAAATTTCTTATCGTATTCATTATAAGTAGAAGTTCTTGTTCTCTCAATAAAGAACAATACCAGAATGACTAAAACCATATATATAAAAGCCCAAATATTAATAATAAATATTGCAACAAAAATACCTAAATCAGCAAGAATATTAGAGAGATATTGATTTAAAACATTAAAGACACTAGCTAAACGACTAGTATCATTAGTAAGTCTTTGAATAAAAACTCCAGAACTATATTGATCAATAACACTAGTCTCCAATTTCATAATTTCTATTCCAAGTGCTGTCTGCAATTTAATAAACGTTTCCCGATAAATTATTTGTGCATAATATTGTGCAAAAGTATTAACAAAATTTCTACTCCACTCTACTAAGCATAAAACAACTGCTAAAAATAACAATTGATTAAAAAGATTATTAGTTAATGAAATTATAACTTGTGCACTAAGAATAGGAACAATAATACTAATAGCAATGGTTACTATATTACACAAAATATATTTGATTAGCTTCCACTTCTCGTCTTTTGCATACTTCCAAACGAATTTAATATTTTTAAAAAACTCTTTCATATTTACTCCTTAATAATTAAACCAATCGGGCAATGATCACTACCTAAAATATCCTTATAAACCATACTATCCTCTACCCTAGAAATAAAAGATTTTGAAACCACAAAATAATCAATTCTCCATCCTATATTTTTCTCTCTAACACCTTTCATATAACTCCACCAAGTATAAACATCTTTAGTATCTGGATATAAATAACGAAATGTATCAATAAAACCAGCATTTAATAATTCACTAAATTTACCACGTTCTTCATAAGTAAAACCAGCATTACCAATATTAGACTTTACATTTTTAATATCAATTTCTTCATGAGCAACATTCATGTCTCCACAGAAAACAACTGGTTTTTTCTTTTCTAACTTTCTAATATAATTTAAAAATAATTCTTCATAACGCATACGTGAAGCCATCCTAGATAAATCACGTTTTACATTAGGAACATAACAATTAACTAAATAAAAAGAATCAAACTCTAATGTAATGTTTCGACCTTCATCATCATATTCTTCATCTCCTATACCGTAAATAACATTAATCGGTTCTATACGACTAAAAATAGCAGTACCAGAATACCCTTTACGTTTTGCTGGATATAAATACATATTATAACCATTTGGTCTAAAATCAAATTGATCTTCCATAGCTTTTACTTCTTGCATACAAAATATATCTGCATCAACACTTTCAAAAAAAGAAGCAAGACCTTTTTTTAAACAAGCTCTAATACCAGCAACATTCCAAGAAATAATTCTCATTTTAATCTCTCCTTAAGTCAATCAACAATATGACAAAAATATATTTAAATAATCATCATTACCATTAGTTTTACATATATCATAAGCACTTAAATTATAACATATTTTCTGATATAATAAAGAAAAAGGAGATAATATGTATACTATAGAAAAAAATCTAAATAAACTATCTCATAATCAACCAACTTTTTTTCTTGACCCAAGAGAACAGGAAAAATTGAAAAAGAAATTAAAGAAAAATACATATAAAATTTACAAACCATATATAGATAGTGAAAAAAATATATTTTACATAAAACAAGAACCAAAAATAATACTTTATGAGATAAAGACAAAAATACCATTAGAGCATAGAGAAATATTAGGAACTATTTTTTCATTAAATATAACTAGTGAACTATTTGGAGATATTATAGTTGATAACAATAAATATTACATCTATGTATTAGAAAATATTGCTCCATATATCAAAACCAATTTATTAACAATTAAAAATTCACATATAGAGTTAATAGAAAGACCTATAGAATTTCTCAAAGACTATAAAAAAGAATTTGAAACACTAGAAATAATTACATCCAGTAACAGAATTGATACAGTTATCGCAAGATTAATACAAACAAGTAGACAAAATGTTTCATATAAAATTAAAAATAAAGAAATAATACTGAATTACGAAATTTTAAAAAATAATTCCTATTTTTTAAAAGAAAATGATACTTTCAGCATTAGACACTACGGTAAATTTAAATATATTGGAATAAAAAAACAAACTAAACATAAAAACTATATTATTGAATGTAAAAAGTACAAATAAAAAGAATGTCTTTACGACATTTTTTATTTGTATAATTATATAAGTCTAATAGAGATTTTTTTCAGAAGTGCTATAACTTGTCAAATTCATTTTCCATATTCATATGACACGCTCACTACACTATTTTCTTATTTTACGAATAAACTTCATCAAATAATAATGCCAAGTAATGGGAAGCTCAAACTCACCTATTAATTCTTCAACAATTCCATTAAATCCACGTTTAAATTCATAAATACCATAATCTTTTGGATGTAGATTAATATTTGCAGGAATACCATAAAAATTATGCTTTTTAAAGCCATGTTCTATTCCATACTGTATCATCATCCATTGCAATAAATACTGTGAATCAAATTTAATAAACTCTAGATAATTACCACTAGATAGATAAATAATCTCAGGTTGTATAATCATAAACATTGAACCAGACAAAGTAATAACATCTGTCCCTTTATTTTTTCGAATATCCACCGCTTCTTTAATTCTTTTATCATAAGAACTAATTTCATTTTCTAAGTTTTTCTTTTGACCCTCATTATATTTAGCATCACTTAAAGTAGAAAGTTTATCTTCTGCTAATTTTTTATCTTCCTCTAATTTTTTTTGATACTGAACTAAATCAAGCTCTGTAACAAAATACTTTACTTGACCTTTATCATGAAACAGTTTATACATTTTTTTATAATAATCTACACTTCTAACCGAAAAGTTTTTTCTTTCCCCTGTTTCAATCATAATATTTTGAAAACGGTCTAATTCATCATATCCAAGTTCTTTAATCGTAATACCAAATTTTTCTGTCTTACGAATTTTATTTCTAGTCCCTGCTTTCATTTCTTTCAAGATTTGTTCCTTTGTTTTACCTTCTAACGGCAAAGAAAACATCCAACCAACTTGTTCCATATCAGGAATACAAACCTTCTTAAAACCAAATGAAAATAACTGAGACACAATGTTGCTATTATCTATTCCACCATCTACAATTTCACCATCAATATCTCTTTCTTTATAAAGAATATAAGGATCCATCCTAAAAATATAACCTTTACGTTTTTTTACAAATTTCTTAATTTCATTCAAGAAATATTCTAATAATTCTTTATCAAAAAAATCAACAAGCAATCCTCTAGGGGAATAAAATTCATATTTACCAAAATGACGCTTATGAGCAACAAGCATTGCTGCTGCTACTAATTTTTTTTGCTTTTCTACACCAACAAAATAAACATCCCATCCATTACTTTTTCTTAAATCACCTATTTCAGGAGCAGATAAAAAGGTTTTTAATGGATGATTTTCCCAAAAAGCATGATATATTTCTTTTGTAATTAGTATACATTGCATATAATCAACTTCTCTATTAGTATATATGAAAACAACCTAATTATCAAATATCTTACTTACGAACAGAAAACAATTTTTTTCGACTCTCCTGATAAACATCTTCAACTTTTCTATAAAAAAACTTGTCTTGATCAAAAATAGTAAGAATAAACATTAATATCACAATAATCAAAATAACTATAACCAAAAATAAAACCAAACTAAATTTTTCTTGCCTAGGAATTGTTGTATCTAAATAACTATTTGTCAAATATGTATTAAAATTATCATTAGTAATAACTACTTCGTTCTCTGCTGGAACAAAGTTAGTAATATTTTGAATAGCTAATTGCTTTAATTCATCATCAATAACAACAGGATAACCATAAACTTTAATAGGTTCAGGCATTTCTGTAGTTCTTTCATAAGTATAATCAATAATTCCTTTATATTTATTATAATCATCCGCATTTATTGCAATTAAATAAGTATACCATTGCCCAGTATCTTCCTCTTCTATTACAAAATGAATCTCTTTATTAGATTTTTCATAATAAGCAAACTTTTCACTCATTTTAGAAATAGTAATATATGTATAATCTTCAACTGTTTGTGCTGCACTCCAAGGAACAATTTCCTCCTTTTCATAATAAAGTTGATATATACAAACAGACAAAATTGTAATAACTATTAAATAAACAAGACAAATAAAAGTTTTAAAAATCAATCTTTTTTCACATGATTTTTTATGAACCCAATAATTAGGATTTTTTTTAATATTAAATATTTTCTTCATATACTTCCCTCTACTATATAATAACATACAACAAATAAAAAAGGATAGACAAACTATCCCAATTTTTAAATAAATAAATAATCCGGCTTTCGATAAATTTGATTATAATCTTTATCTTTCATATATTTCTCTACAAGAACTACCTGTTCTTTTTCTAAACTTTTCGGAACATCAATAATCCTTTGGTTTCTAGACCCTCTAAAATAAATATCATAACTCTTTTCTTCTTGAACAAATTTACCATCTACTAAAACATCTATTTCTTCAAGTAATTTTCTTGCTTTAGGGTTAAGTAACATTTGTTCATAAGTAAATCCTGTATAACACCATACGTTAAGTCCCATACTATGAGCTGCCTTACTAATTTCATAGCAAGCATCAGCTTGACAAACTGGATCTCCACCTGAAAGAGTAATACCATCTTGATTCTTTATCTTTTGAAGCTCTGTAACAACATCCTCTACATCTATTAAAGCACCATCATTAAAATCCCAAGTACTTGCATTATGACATCCAAGACAATGATGTGGACATCCTTGCGTCCAAATAACAGTTCTTACTCCCTCTCCATCAACAATAGAATCAGGCTGCAAATAAGCAGCCAACCTAATTTTCATTTTCTATTTATCCTCTTTCATAACTTCTTTTAATCCAGTATGTTTTACACGATCTCTTTCTTCAGCTCGTTTGCCATTATTAAATCTAGAAACATCCCCTGCTAAATATCCTGTAACACGTCTAATTCTCTCAAATTTTTGTCCTTCTCCAATAATTTTTTCCATAATAACACTCCTCTTTTCTTTCTTATATATAAACTATTCACAACAACCTGTATCGATAGATGTAATTTTTTCCATTGGAACTCCTTCAAATTCATGTCGTCCACATTTAGGACATACATCATTAATAACCCCAACATATCCACAAACTGGATCACGATCTACTGGATGATTAACAGCACCATAACCAAGCCCTGCCTCTTTCATAGCACGTACAACACTTTCAAATGCTTCTACATTAGAAGCAGTATCACCATCTAACTCCACATAAGAAATATGACCTCCATTAGTTAACTCATGATATGGTGCTTCTATAGCTAATTTATCATGAATACTAATATGATAGTAAACTGGAACATGGAATGAGTTAGTATAATATTCTCTATCTGTAACACCCTTTATTTTTCCATAAATAGCTCTATCAATAGATGTAAACCTACCAGCTAAACCTTCAGCAGGAGTAGCAAGACAAGTAAAGTTTAAATTATACTTTTTAGAACTTTCATCACATCTATTACGCATAAATTTAATAATTTCCAAACCTAATTTTTGACTTTCTTCACTCTCTCCTTGATGTTTACCTGTAAGAGCTTTTAAACATTCAGCAAGACCAATAAATCCAGTAGATAAAGTACCATGTTTCCAAACTTTTCTAAGACGATCTGTAGCTTTCAATTTTTCTCCATTAGTCCAAACACCTTGTCCAAGTAAAAATGGAAAATTATAATTGTGTTTACTACATTGAACCTCAAAACGTTCAAGCAACTGATCACGAACCATATCCATAATTTGACCAAGTTCCTGATAAAAACCTTTCATATCTGCCTTATCTCTTTCTTTTAAAGCAATACCATACTTAATTCCTAAACGAGGTAAATTAATTGTAGTAAATGACAAATTTCCTCGTCCAGTCACAACTTCATTATCTGGAGAAGTAACATCTCCAATAACTCGAGTACGACATCCCATATAAGCAATCTCTGTATTAAAGTCTCCTTCTTTATAATATTTCTTGTTAAAAGGTGCATCAACAAATGCAAAATTAGGGAAAAGTCTTTTAGCAGATACTTTACATGCTAATTTAAATAAATCATAATTTGGATCTTCCTTATTATAATTAATGCCTTCCTTTACTTTAAAGATAGAAACAGGGAAAATAGGAGTTTCTCCTTTACCCAAACCACGATCTTCAGAAAGTAAAAAATTTCTTATTACCATTCTTCCTTCAGGAGTAGTATCCGTTCCAAAATTAACAGATGAAAATGGAACTTGTGCTCCTGCTCTAGAATGCATTGTATTTAAATTATGAATAAAAGCTTCCATTGCTTGCTCAGTTGCACGTTCTGTTTTTTGTAAAGCTTTTTCATAACTTTTACAGAAAATTTCATGAATTCTATCAGAACCTTTCTGATAATCACTAAAATCTTTTACATCTAATTCAATAGATTCAACTTTATCTATTTCCCGAATAATTCTATCAATATTAATAACTGGAATAAACCCTTCCAAATCTAAAAAATCATAAATAGTTTGTTTAAACTGTTTTTTAAATGTTTTAAGAACTCCAGGTGCTAAATAATAATCAAGTGCAGGAATTGCCTGTCCACCATGTTGATCATTTTGATTAGCTTGAACAGCAATGCAAGCAAGCGATGCATAGGTTGAAATATCTTGAGGTGGTCGAATATATCCATGACCTGTATCAAATCCATTTTTAAATAATTTAGATAAATCAATTTGACAACAAGTAGTAGTTCCCATTGCTAAGAAATCCATATCATGAATATGAATAGTACCATTATCATGAGCTTCTGCATATTCTTTCTTCATTAAATATGCTTTTGCAAATTCTTTAGAAACTGTTCCACCATATTGTAACATAGTACCCATTGGACTATTCCCATCAATATTAGCATTTTCTCTTTTAGCATCTTCATCATTAGCGGATTTTAAACCCAAATTTTCTAAGGATTTTAAAAATTTATGTGTTTTATTATCACCAAAGAAACTCTCTCTAGATTGATTTCTTCTCTCACGATATTCAGAAAAAGATTTATAAACATCATCATACCCTTTATTAGAAAGTTCTCCTTCAATATAATCCTGAATCTCTTCTATTTTGAACTTCTTATTTTTTTCTTCTGCATTTTTTTCAATTTCTTTTAAAACAGCTTGATATACTTTTTGAATATCTTGAGAATTATATTTGCCTTGTTTTTGATCATCCTCAGTATCAACTTCAACACTATCAAAGCCTTTTTTTATAGCTAAAGCTATTTTTGCTCCATCAAAAGGAACTTTTTTACCATTTCTTTTTATTACAGTTAGTTCCTCTAAAACATCATTTACCTCTGCCATTTTTTACCTCCCACATCTTTCTTTCATAAGTCCATTGTAAGTAACAAAAATTCAAAAATCAATAGACAAAAATCAGAAAATTTACCCCCTTTTTTCAAAACTATTGATATATATAGATTTTATAAAAAAAACTTTTTTGTTCGATTTACGACAATTGACAAAAGATAGACAATTTAAAAAATACTAAAAATCACTTTTTGACATTTTTGATTTTTTTGATATCAAAAAATCTAATAATTCCCTTATTTTTTAACAAAAACAAATATTAAAAAATGATTTTTTTATAATTTTTCTAAAAAACGATTTTTTTGTTTTCTTCAATTTTTTAATATTTTTTAATCAGTTGAACCAAACCCTCCAAGACGTTCTCCAAAAGCATTATCATCATCTGTAATCAAAAATTTTTGGAAAATAACTTGACCAATAACATCCCCTTTTTTTACTTGAATATCATGATCACTGCAATTAAAGTAAGCAAAGAAAAAATGACCATCATTATCAGGATTACCATAATAGTCAGAATCAATCAATCCAACACTACATGCCATTAAAAAACCTTTTTTAGGTCCACTACTACGATTTAATAATAAATAACATTCATCTTCACCACAATAAGCTTTTAATCCCGTAGGAATTAACGTAGGTTTAATTCCCGGATAATATTTTGGGATAATAATATCCTCAGCCGCTTCAACATCATACCCAGCAGAATGTTTTGTCTTTCTAACAGGAATATGTATTCCTTTATCCTCATAACCTTTTACTACTTCAAAACCTCTTTGTCTCATAATTAAACTTCTCCTTCTATAATTTTACTATTATCAATATATAATATTTTTTTATTTTCTTGTAAGCTTTTAGGAACATCAATAATAGATTGATTTCTACTTCCTACATAATGAATTTTTTCATCAGCCAATTTTAAAATAAATTTACCATCAAGTAACACATCAATATGATTAAATATAATATCTAAATTTTTATCATTAACTACTTCTTTCAATAACTCATCATAGCAATAACCAGTATAAAGCCATATAGTCTTATCAGGAAACCTAGATTTAATTTCCCTGACTAATTTAGCAATTACTTCCCGATTTTTCAAAAATAGAGGATCTCCACCCGATAAAGTAATACCACTACACCATTCGTGCTTTAATTCATCAAAAATTTCATTTTTAGCATCTTCGTCGAATTCTAAACCATCATTAGGATCCCATGTAATTGCATTTTGACATCCAGGGCATCTGTGAGAGCAACCACTAACCCATAAAACAACACGAAGACCTTCACCATTAAGCATATCAGCCTTAGTAATATTATGATATCTCATCTACATAGACTTCCTTTCAGCTATTTCTTCCATCTTTGCATTATTAAGCATAGTATCACCATGAACTCTAGAATACGATAAATAGCCATTCATACGCTCTATCTTAGTAAGATCTGTACTACCACATTTTGGACAAACATCCATATCTAATTCTTCATGACCACAATGATTACAATAAGACAATGATAAATTAACACCCTCATAAAAACCTTTATCCATTGCTCTTTCAATATAAGTAATCATAGCTTTCGTATTATAGCTCAAATTATAACGTACATATTGAATTCTTCCACCTCTAAACAAATCCCAAAATCTATCTTCCAAATCCTGTTTTTCTATCCCAGTAATATCTTCCCAAACACCACAATGAAAACTATTAGAAACATATTCACGTGAACTAACTCCTGGAATAATACCATATTTCTTTCTAAACTGTTTAATTTGTAACCCGCACAAATTTTCAGCAGGAGTTCCATAAATTGCATATAAAATATTATCTTCATATTTAAACTCTGTTATTTTCTTATTAATATATTTCATAACATCAAGTGCGAATTGCCCATCTTCTACAATACTTTTACCATTATACAAAACTTGTAATTCATTTAAAGCTGTAATCCCAAAAGAAGCAGTAGCAGTTTTCATAATAGATTCGATCGACTCTTTTGGATCTAAATTTCCTCCATAAAAGCCACCTTGACAATATGCAAGTGGATTAGTAGAAGCTTTTCTTTTAGCCAAATAACGATAAGTTCTAATATGAACCTTACGAACCATCTCCAAATAGTAATCTAATACCTGATAAAAATCCTTCTGTTCTTCACGAGCCTTAGCTAAAATCATTGGTAAATGTAAAGAAATAGCTCCAATATTAAACCTTCCTATAAACACTGGTTTATCATTATTATCAGCTGGATCAATTCCTCCTTTTTCATACCAAGGAGACAAAAATGCACGACATCCCATAGGTGAAACAATGCGACCATACTTCCTATACATCTCAGGAACATATCCCTCCCCACATAAAGACAAATAATCAGGATACATCGTTTTTTCACTACATTTAATAGCAGTAAGAAAACTATCTCTAAGGCATTTACCTGCACCATGAACTTCTTTATCATATAAAAATACGAGTTTAGGAAATAAAGTAGGTCTCTTAAAATCTTTTTTACCTTGACCTTTTCGATGAACATTAAGAATTGTTTTAGTAATCATAACAGCAAACTCATCTTTATCAATTCCAAAAGAAAAAGTTACAAACGGATAATCTCCCCTACTAGAACTAACGGTATTTAATTTATACTCAATTCCCTGATAACCTTGTTCACATTCACGAATTGTTTTCTTCCATGCATATGTAGAAGCTTCATCTTTATATTTTTCTCCTTTAATATCTAAATATTCTTGATAATACATATCATAACTCATTTTAGCATATTTCTTCAAAATAGTATCTACTTCTGGTACAGTAAAACCTCCATATTGCATAGCCGTAGTATTATTAATAACATCACCCATAACATTAAAAGCCGTTTGCAAAGTCTTGGGTTCTGTATACCAAATATTACTCATTTCAAATCCATCTTTTAAAAGATTAGCCATATCAAATAAACAACAATTCATTGTATCTCTTCTATAAGCCATATCATGAATATAAATATATCCATCTTTACACGCTTCTATTTCATTAGCCGTTAAAAAAAATTTTTTATAAAGTTCTTTGTTCAAACTATTATAAATTAAACATCTCTGAGTTGTCACTAACGCACTATCCATATTAGAGCATTCTTTATCACCAATATAAGTAATTGCTTGTGCTTTTTTATAAACCTTATCCAAAATGTGAACAATCTCTTTTTTATAATCACGATATTCCCGATAACTTTTAGCAACTAAAGGATTAATATCTTCCAATGCTATTTCACAACAACTGTGCAATTGCTCTACTGTAGGGTTGCTAGTCTGCGTACTTAATAATTCTAATATTCTAGAAACAATTTTTTCTAATGCCTCATCAGTTAAATCAACCATTACACGTTCAGCACTAGCAGTAACAGCTTTTTTGACTCTACTAGAATCAAATTTTTCTAGATTACCATTTTTTTTTATTACCATAATATCATCTCTTACCATACTTACCTCTCCTATCCTACAAACTCCATTCTACTCTATAAATTAAAAAAAATATTGTTGCATTTGCAACAATAAAATAAATTTGTTAAAATAAATTTGAAAGTAGTGATAAAAATGTCAAAAGCACTTGATGTAACAAGACTATTACAATTTAAAAAAATTTTGTCAAACTGTGTCAACGTAAAACGTAAAACATTCTATAATAAAGATTTAATATTAAGTTATACTCCTATTAAAAAAAAGATAGGATTTATTACTTATGGAAAAGCAAACATTGTAAAAACTGATAGTAATGGTAATACAACAATTATGCGTGATTTAAAAGAAAATGATATATTTTCCAATTTATTCTTTCAAGAAACTGAAGACGAAATATATATTATTAGTAATGAGGAAACAGAAGTAATTTTTATTGATTACTATACCATATTAAAAAATTGTAATAAAGAATGTCCATTTCATAATAAATTAGTGTTAACATTATTCGACTTATTAATACTGGATAATAAACAACAAAATGAAAAAATAGAACTTTTATCAAAACGTACAGTAGAAGAAAAAATACTATTTTTCTTAAAGCAAAGAATGAATGAAAACAATATTTTTAAAGTAACAACTTCTTACAAAGCTATTGCTGAATATTTATTTGTAGACCGTTCAAATTTAATGAGAGAACTAAAACGTATGGAAGAAAAAGGTTTAATTGAAAAAACAGAAAAAACGATTAAGATAAAATGCTAATCGTTTTTCCTTTCATGACTTTTATATAGTAATATAATTAACAAAAAAAGATTAGCGAGGAAGCAAACTCAAACTAACCTTTCCTTTTTCTAAAGAAATATCATCAACATAACAATCTACAATATCACCAACACTAACAACTTCACTTGGATGTTTAATATACTTATCAGTAAGTTTAGATATATGAGCAAGTGCATCATTATGAAGACCAATATCAATAAATACTCCAAAATCGACTACATTACGGACAGTACCTTGCAATTTCATACCAACAGTTAAATCTTTAATGTCCAAAATATCACTTCTAAGTAATGGTTGAGGCATTTCATCCCTAGGATCCAAATTAGGTTTCTTTAATGATAAAATGACATCTTCTAATGTATACTGATCAGTATCTAATTTTTCTTGATAAATATTAACGTCAATTTGATTCAATCTATCAATCAATTCACTACTACCAATGTCATTGATAGTAAATCCTAAATCCTGTAGTAATGTAACTGCAACATTATAACTTTCAGGATGAATTGCTGTTTTATCTAATGGATTATCTCCATCAGAAATACGTAAGAATCCAATAGCTTGTTCATATGCTTTATCAGTAAGCAACTTTTTGTCATGAATCTCTTGCCGAGATAAAATTTTACCAACTTTTTCACGATACTCAATAATTTTCTGACATGCCTTCTTAGTCAAACCAGCTACATAGCTAAGTAACGAACTTGAAGCAGTATTAACATTAACACCTACACTATTAACACATTTCTCAACAACAAAATCCAAAGAACTTGAAAGTTTTTTCTGACTAACATCATGTTGATATAATCCAACGCCTATTCCTTCAGGTGGAATCTTTACAAGTTCAGCAAGGGGATCTTGAAGTCTGCGACCAATACTTACAGCACTACGCTTTTCAATAGCCAAATCAGGAAATTCTTCTGCCGCAATAGGAGAAGCACTATAAATAGATGCTCCCGCTTCTGATACAATTACATATTTACAATTTAAATTATATTCTTTTATCATATCAGCACAAAACTTTTCAGATTCACGTGAAGCAGTACCATTACCAATCGCAATAATATCTACATGATACCGTTTAATAAGCTGTACAACAACTTCTTTTGACAAACGAATTCTATCTTCACTACTACTATTTAAAAAAGGCTTAATAACTGTAGAATCCAAATATTTACCATTCTTATCAACAATCGCCAACTTACATCCATTCACGAATCCTGGATCAAAAGCAAGAACTACTTGTTCTTTCATTGGTGGAGTTAAAAGTAAAGCTTCCAAATTTTTTCCAAAATTATCAATCGCTGCTTCTTCTCCCTTTTCCGATAATTCTGTACGAATTTCCCTTTCAATAGAAGGAGCAATCAATCGCTTATAAGCATCTTCAATTGCTTCTTTAATATTACCCACAACAAAAGATTTCTCATTCTTAATTATTTTCTTCTCCAAAAAAACAAGAATACTTTCTTTATCTACATCAATAGAAACAGTTAATACTTTTTCTTTTTCACCACGGTTTAACGCTAAAATACGATGAGGTCTAATAGATTTAACTGGTTCATTATAATCATAATACATTTCATATACCTTTCCCTCATCTTCAGCATTTTTTTTCATTTTAGAAGTAATGGTACCATTCTTATAAAAATAACCACGAATCCATTTACGATAACCAGCATTATCACTAATCCACTCAGCTATAATATATTTAGCACCAGTAATAGCAACTTCAATAGATTTCACTTTATCATTAACAAACTTACTAGCCATAGCATCTAGACTCCCAGTAATAGGAAAACTCATCATCATTTTAGCAAGAGGTTCAAGACCTAAAGCAATGGCTTCTGTTGCCTTTGTTTTTTTCTTTTCTTTATAAGGTCGATACAAATCTTCCACTTCTACTAATTTAGTACAATTCATAATAGAATTCTTTAATTCTTCTGTTAACATATCTTTTTCATCTATCAAACGAATAACATCTTCTTTACGTTTTAATAAATTAACTTGATATTCATAAACTGCATTAATAGAACGAATAGTCTCCTCATCTAAAGCTCCAGTTGCTTCTTTTCTATACCTAGCAATAAAAGGAACTGTATTTCCCTCAGCAAGCATAGATAAAACCACTTCAACTTGTTTATCTGTAATATCTAAATTATTTGCTATTTCTTTAATTATAAATTCATTCACTATAATAACCTCTTTCTAACTTTACAACATACATTTTATCATACATAGCTTTTCTTTAAAAGCGTAATTAAACAAATACACATATATTCTTCTATATCATAATACCATGTAAGTTTACATTTTTAATAAAAAAACTATAAATACCTTATACTATGATATTAAATTTTCACTTTTTGTGATAAAATAATCTTAAATAAGAAGGAGAAATATCATGGAAGAAAAAAAGAAAAACAATTCAATTTTTATAGTGTTAACAATAATATTATTTATATTAGTAATAGCATTAGGAAGCTACATAATTTATGACAAAATAATTTTAAATAAAAATAGTAATACTACTACAGAAGAAAAAAATAACGCAAAAGAAAATGATAATACTACAACAGAAAATGATAATACTACAACAGAAAAAGAAAATACATTAAATGAAGGTGAAGCTCTTGCTCTTGGAAACGAATTATGGAAATATGCTTATTCTACTTATTGGGGTAATGAACCAGCATGGACTAGTCATACTGAACAACATGAGTTAGTCTGCGATACAACTACAGATGAAATAAAGCAAAAATACACAACGGACTTCATAGCTACCGTCATGAATAATTCTTACTCCATAGATGATTTTATATCTCCTATTCCATGTAGTAGTGGAAGAGGTGGCGACCAATTCTACAAAGATACATATCTTGAAATAAAAAACATTGCTGAAAATGAAATTACCTATACAGCAATCTCAAGATATTGTGCTACAAATTTCTGTCAAGGTTCTAATGAAATTGCTGAAGAATCAAAACATGATTTTATAATAAAAAAACAAAATGACAATTGGCTAATTTCAAATTTTTATTTACCAAATTAAAAAGAATAAATCAAAAAACAAATTATTAAATAGTTTACAAATAATTGTCAATTAAGGGATTGTACCTAATAATTTACAGGAACAATCCTTTTTTTAATATTACTTTTTCCTATCACAATCATAATAAAACCATTTATTTATAATATTAATTAAACAATAGGAAAAATTATTTTGCATTTCTAAAATACAATAATAACAACATATAATTTTTCCTATTATAAAATAATAGTCGATTCTAAATAATAAAAAAGGAATGAAATAAATTTCATTCGCCAACCTCTTTGAGGTTGTTTTATTTTGATATATAATTTAATTATGATAATTTGTACTGAAAATGATAAAGATTTTTATATGTTTAAAGATAAA
>CALVKI010000109.1 GCA_944332635.1 uncultured Bacilli bacterium | reverse complement strand
AAATGATTTAGTCAATATGGATTTCTCATATAATCAAGCAATCAATATGATATGGTATTTTTTTGATAAAAAAAATAATGATGATTATAAAATGATTACTGATAAAAAAATTAAAGATATTTTCTCTATAATTGATAATTTGAAGAATTCTAATATGAATATTGAGAAAATTGAATTGTATGATTTAATTGGGATATACAAAAGTGAGTTATATGATTCAAGAAATGAAATATTATTAAAACAAAAAAGATATATTTATAAAACAATGTTTTCATTATGTAGAAATTATGAAATTAAAGTTAATAGTAGCAATTATGAAGATTTTGAAAGTGAAATTAAATATTATCTATTAATGGTAATAAATCGCACCAATTTAAATATATATGGACAAATAATTAAATATATGGATTTAACTGTAAAGGGTTATCTTAGAACTTATCTAAAAAAACATAAGAAACAAAATAATAGTTTATCACTAGATGATGCTAAATACTCTAGTGATAAAGGTACAAGAAAAGAAAAATCAAGGATGGATTATATAGCTGATTCTGATAATCCATATGAAAAAATAGAAAATACCTCATTTAGTTCCGATATGATGCAAGTGCTATCAACATTATCGTCTGAAAATTTGTCACTTATTATATTAAAATACCAAGAAGATTATAGTGATGATGATTTAGCAAATCATTTTAATTTAACAATTGATGAAATTAGACAAAAAGAAATAGCAATAATATCATTGTTGAAAAACAATGATAGTGTTAAAGTAATGAGAAAAACAAAAAAAGATAATTAATTCTACAGAATAAATATTAATGATACGACTTTTCTTGCTTTTAATTATTCTAATGAAATATATATTAATAACTTGAATAAAAGATTAAAATATTAACCGAAAACAATGAAACATTATCTCTTAAAGTAGCTACTTTATCAAAAAATATCGAAAACAAAAATAAAGAGATTAAAGAATTAAAAAAGATAATAAACATCTTGAAGAATTAGTAGATTACTTTAAAGATTTATTTGGTAGATTAGTCAACTTTATCAAGCATAAAATGTTTGGAAAGGACAAAGAACGTGAAGATTATTAGGAATTTTCAAAGGACTTATACGAACATGGAATATTTAGTGATAAAACAATTATTGGCATAAAAGATAATTATGATTGGAGTAAAGAATATGATAAAAACAAAAATCATGATGACTTCGATTTAGAAATATAGTAAATTATAAAAATTAATGATATAATTGAATAGAAAGCACGAGGTGCTGTATGAATGAATTTCAAAAAGAAACTATAACTCAACTAGTTTATACTTTTGCACAACGAGCAAATATTACGAATCAAGATCAAATATATGATACTATTAACAAATTGTGTTCGATGAATATAAGTGACTCTATTGATGCTATTTTGGTTTCGTTAAATGATTTGCTAAATAGAAAGATGATAACTGAAGAAGATATTTTTACAAATGTTAAATCTATTATAAAATTAAACCCTGAACAGTATGCATCTGCCGATGATTTGATTGCCAGACTAAATTGGATTAAGGGTATGAATATGGAACATCCAAATATGCCTTTAACAGAAAATCATCAATTAGTTATCGACACTTTCGATGAGTTCAACACTTTAATTGAAGGAAGATTTGATTGCTATTACACAGGTGGACTTATGGGCTATTTAGCAACCAATCATATGCTAGAAAGATATCATGGTGATTTAGACTTGTTTATAAATGAACAACAATTAGTAGCATTAAAAGAATTAATAGATTCCAGCACAGATTTTGAATTCATTAGTAATATGGCTCATAAAGAAGTTAATGGTCATGAATATAAAATCGTATATAAAGGAACTCCTATGAGTATTGGTTTATTTTTGTTTGAACGACAACCAGATAATAGTATAACTACAAAAGAATATTATTTTGAAAATCAAAATAGTAGTAAACAACTATTTGTTGATGAACATCATTTTTCTAAAGATTATACAGATATGTCATTTTCTAATTTAGTAAGATATTATAATGGTAGTCCTTATAAAATGATGAGCTTAGAAAGTATTTACAATTCAAAAAAGAATTCACGTCCAAAAGATAGATATGATGTAAGGATTATAAAAGATGATGTAGATATGATGATTGACTATAAACTTGATGTTGAAAGAAAAAATAATTTTACCATAAATCACAAGGCAATATCAAAATCAGTAGTACATAGAGTCGAAGAAATTATGCAAGAGCAAGAAAATAATGAATATAATGAAACTTCTGTAAAAAAAATGTAAATGTATTAAATAATTAAAGTTAGTCAAACAGTAAAATATAATTAGTTAAAAAGTATTATGATTAAAAGAGAAAAAGCAATTTTTCTCTCAAACTGTTGACAAATAAATTTATCAACAGTCTGTGGAACTTATATAGTTCCTTTTTTTGTTACATTAACAATATCATATATAAAATAGTTTTTAAAGGACTTAAATTCTATTATCGAACATAATAGATAATTCCAATAATATTGATCCCCAGTTTCTATATGCTTGATCCCATTTTTTATCAATATTTTTAACTGATAAATATAAACATTTTAACAGGGACATATTTGTTGGAAAAACAGACTTAGTTTTAGTATATTTTCTAAATTGTCTATTTAATGATTCTATTGTATTTGTTGTATATATTATTTTTCTTAAGTGCATCCTTAAACATATCTTTTTTAAGTTGAAGATATATCTTGAGCAGTTTCTATTTCATAATTCTCTTGTAATATTTTTAATAATTCTTTTCCTTTGTTGTTTTTTCTTACATAATAAAATCTCTCCATTTCTTATATTCTATCATGGAGAGATTCTATTTACACAAAATTATTTGCATACTCACGTACTACGCTATGACAGAGCCAATAACAGTCTGCAAAGGGAATTTTTTTCCTATTGAAAACCTAAAACATTAATTAAGCAATGTATATGGCCAAGCAAAATTATATTTTTATCTCCAAACCTTCTTAACGAAAATAAAAAAAGTCTATCAACAATTTCACTAAAACTTCATTTTAACAAAACTTGCTAATATAAGTCAATACCTAAATAGTATTTTTTCTATAAATTTATTTATTACATTTTCGGACATGCTAATGCAGACCTATCGCTAGGTCTTTTTTTAATTTTTTATATCGTAAAAAATTACCAAATTTCTAAATCTTTATATTTTTCTTTAACTTTACCATAATACATTCGTATGAATTTGTTTAATCCTGCTATTTTTGCTACTTTTTTTGCTTTGCCTTCATTTTCTTTTTTTAAGATATAATCATATAATTCATTTCCAATTTTGCCACTGCTTTTAATTGCTTTCATTACTTCATAACCAGCTTTTCTTAAATATTTATTTCCACGTTTTGATATATGTCTTATCGTTGCTTCAAATTGACCTGATTGATATGGAGGTGCATCTAAACCACCATAAGCTATTATTGAACCTGCATTTTTAAATCTTCTTATATCTCCAATTTCAGCTATTATTCGAGGTGTCAATTTTTCTCCACAACCTTCCATATTCCTAACTGTATCATATTCAGGCAAAGCACTTGCAAGTTCTCCCATTTTTGCTATAATGTTATTGGTTGTATTAATTGTTAAAATTAATAAATCCACACAGCAATCAACTGATAACTGTGAATATTCGTTATAAGGATATGGAGATACTGTTTTGTTAGCCAGTTCGTAAATTTTGTTAGCTAATGTAATACCAGCACTTCTATGTCCTAATTTTTTTGCGATTTTATCAACTTCGTTTATAAATGAAGTTTTTTTCTTTTTTAAAACTAGTTTAGGATGACAATATTTTTTGAATATTGTTATTCCTAATATAAAATTGTTTTCATCTAATAACGAATAAAAACCTGAAAATAATAAATCACATAAATTTGATAATTGTACTTTTTCTTTTGTTTGAACTGACATTTGAGCTGTATATTGTCTTGATAAAAATTTTAATTGTTCATATTTCTCATTTGTTTGGGAATATTTTTTGATTTTGTACCAATTATCACAACAATATTCAGCAATTTTTAATGAATCTTTATTATCATTTTTTACCTTTCTAATATCATGGTCTAAATGTTTTTTGATTTTAAAAGCGTTATCAGCACAAACAAAGAAATCATTTTCTAACAAATAATTAAGCACTGGTAAATGATATGTTCCGGTTTCTTCCATAACTATTTTTAAATTTTCTTTTGGATATTTATTTAAAATTTTTTTCAAATAATCCAATCCTTCATTATCATGATTAATTTCAAATGGCATTTCTATAACTTCGCCACATTCAGACAAAATTGACACAGTACTTTTGCCTTTAGAAATATCAATACCTACACCATATTTCATACTACAAATCCTTCCTTATTGATTGGTTCCAACGCATTCACATAGTCTCATTTTGGTTCTTTACACGAGAATTATTTCAATCTCAACTTGCTTAATCGAATGTATTATGTGAAGGCTGGTTAACAGTTTTGTTCCGGAGAGCTTTATCTCATACGTGCCATCGTTAACCAATCACTCCAATCATAATATAAAAGAGTGTAATGTTCAATCCTGATCAGTGGATTTACTTATTACACTCTTATAGTACCAAACTTGCCACGACTTTTATTTTTTTAATAATTTTTGTGTGTTCTTAATGAAAAATATATTGTTTTTTCCAATTTCAAAATAAGAATTTACTAGATTATCAGCACCATTTTGATAATTCATTTTTTGTCTATTTATACCTAATAATGCACTTATTTCTTCATCAGTATAGCTATCATAACACACACTTATTATATTATCTAATAAAGATATATCTCCAAATGATAATAACTCTCTTAATGCTTTAATTTTTTCAAACATTTCTGGATCTAAATCTTGCATTAGCATTCCTTTTTGAATTACAAGAGATTTAGAATTATCAGCACCATTTTTTAAAGGCCATTCATCTCTAAAAGAAATTATTTTATCCCTATTTGTTTCTGTTAAAAATACATGAAGTTTATCTTCATCCCCAATTCCAGTTCCGAAAATTCCCATATACTTTTGATATTCATGTTGATTTTTCTTTGCATTATATTCTCCTTTTGAAATTACATGTTTAATAAATCCATTCAAATCATCCCATGGCATCACATCAATAGTTTCATTATATTTTTCCAAATTAATGTTTAGTCCAAAAGTTCTACCATCTCTTAAAATTTTTAATTCTACTTCACCTTTGTTTGTAGTTTCACATTTTATTAATGGATGGCAAAGACAAGATATTCCAAATTCAGAATCTATTGAACTTTGTATTAAAAATTCTCCTGATAATTTTATATTATTTTGTTTTTGAACTTGAAAATTAATTCTACTAGACCATTGACCAAACAAAGCATTTCTACATTCCCAATCCACAAATCCTCTCATCTTAGTCAAATCAAAATTTGCTTTTAATATGTCATCATTATAATTTGTAGACATAATAACTTTATCATTATTAAAACACAGTTTACCAACTTCAATCATTGAATTATCAAATATTTTTATACTTGAAGACTCATTAATATCGCTGGTATCTTCTAAATAAAGACCAAAAATATTTAAAAATATTCTAGCAGCACAAATATTTTGTTCAAGAGTTAAATTTTTTTCAACCATTTTCAAAACCTCCTTTGTTTGTTTGATTATTATATCACAACATTTTAATAATTTAATAACTTTTACTACATTTTATTAAAAAGGTAATGTAATCATATTAGCTAATAATTATTACTACGTATAAATTACGCCTAATGTTTATTGTACTTCCACCAAAATACACAATTGGAAAATCAATTTTAATTTTTCTGAAAGAAAAGCACTTTAAATAGAGATCAATCTTTTTTACTCAATTTAATTTTCGTGTTAATATAAATTAATTTGAATTAAAAATAAAATAAAAACAATGCAAATGTAAATTAAGATTATAATATCATATTTAAAAATAAAAAAAGCTAATATGGTACTGGGTTAATTTATTAAATTAAAATTTACTAACAAGCAATAACTTATATATAACAAATCTTACTTTTCGCAAAAAAAGTAACCAGTGGCAAATATTCATATGATGAAAATGATAACCTTATTTCTGTAAAAATAGTAAAAACACAAATGAATAGTATTGATAGGGGATTATATAAAATCAAAAATAAAGTAACAAACTAGTATTTAAAAACGAAGTATAAAGATATCATGTTAGAAGAAAAAGATTGTAGTAATACAGTTTGGAATATAATTAAGATTGATGATAAATATAATTTGTTCATTTAGTTATATCAAAATTTTCTCTATCAATAGAGAATAACCTGTTATGTACAACAGATAAAGATAAGAATAATTTATTCAATATTAGTCAAAATGAAAACAAGTCAAGCATTATATTATTAAAATCAAATAATGAAAATTGGGTAAAATTTGTCAGAGTAAATAATTATAACAGCCAAATAGTAACAGGTAATAAACTCAAGAAAAAATGATTTAAGTTTATAAAAAACAAATGTTATATTTAGAACATACTGGTCCTAATTTTAAAATAGCGTATACAACCACACTAACAGAGTTTACAAAAGAAGTCAGAATTAGAGATGATAAAATTGATGACTTTGAAAGATAAATATGATAAAATAATAAATAGTTAAAGGAGTTTTTTATGAATATGGCAAAGGCATTAATGGAATTAAGAAAATTAAAGAAAAAAATAAAAGAAATATTTAAGAGCGAATTTATTGATATGAGTGACACTATTGATATGAGTGAACCTATAAAAAAAATAAAAGATATAGCGCAAAAGGAAGACCCCTTTGGATATGGTGAATTAACAGATGCTAGTTTAATAGAAAGCAGGAGAGCAGTAATAGCTGAAAATGAATCAATAAGAGCACAATTAAAAAAAAATCATAGACCGGCCAGAAAGAAATATTGGGCAGAAAACTTTAGGCATTTTAATGAACAAGTAGTATTAGATGATAAGGTAGATGAATTTATTGATTGGTTTACTGAAACTATGGTTAAAAAACGTTATTATACTGATATAGGAGAATACTCGATTCCTATTAATATGAGAAATTTTATTGAAAAAATGGCAGTTTGGTATGAATTAAGATATCCAGATTATGAGATAAATAGAATAATGCCTGGTTCATCACAAGAACAAACTGAAATAAATAAAGTTATGTTTGCAAATAATCAATATACAAATGATATACTAGACGAAGATTCAGAGATTAAAGACTTAGACTGGGACGAATTTTACAATACTAAAGCATTTATTAATTCACTTCCATGGAGTGAAAGAGATTTATTTTCAAGGCCTAAATATCAAAATATTGTTTATTGGAATCGTAAGCATAGTAGTGCACATTTACACTTAACTAGCAATGGTTTTGTTGAAATGTCTGAATATATGGATTGTGTAATACCTGAAATATCTAATAAAGATCTAGAAGGTAAAAATATAAAGGAAATAGTTAATATATTAAAAGAAAGAGGTGTAAAATTTCCAGATAACAATGAATTTGAAAAAGCAATTGAAGATTATGATAATAGGGTTTATCAAAAAGAAGAAATGTTGAATTGTGTAATGTATAGAATTATTGAACGTGGTGAAAATAGATTTGGACCTCGTAGGGCTTTCTTATTTGCAAAAGAATTTGGTAGAAATATTGATATACCAATGGCATATGGTGTTGATACATCTGATTCAGGACTTAGATTATTTATAAATGACTATATCAAAGCAGGGGGATCTAGAAATTTAGTTTGCAATATTGGATATGGATTAAGAGCAAGTAAATATGAAAAACTTTCAACAATAACAATTCAAGAATTGATAAGGACAGAAAGTAATAATTATGCTATTTTTAATACACCTGATAATACACCTGAAAAAAATGAACTTTATCAAATATTAGTTAATGTTTTATCTAATCGAATAAGTCAGGATAATTTATCAGAAGCACAAAAAAAATTAAGAAAAAGTCGAGTAATAGAACAAAGATTACAAAGAAAACTAGAAAAAAGTAAGCAAACTGGTAAATAAGTATTTAATTATTTTGCAGAATTGATTACTTACTTTAGTGAAAAAATTTTAAGATAACTTTCATACTCAAACTAGTAACGAATTTGTTCGAACTATCCGAACTTTAAATAAAAACATCAACTCAAATTGGATTGATGTTTTTATTATAAGGAAAATCATTCTAAAAGAGAGAATAATATTTATAGTAAATATTATTAAGAAAAAAACTTTTGATAAATTTTTAAACCAAAGATTAGAGTTTATATGTGAGTTTTTACATGCTACACCAACATTTATAAATGGTAGTATTAATAAGATTACAAAAACTAACTTGTTTTATGCAGAACCTCATAAGATAATTGTTAAAAGTATAACATAGATGAGAATATCAAACAATATTGTGAACAAATATTAATCTAGTTTTAGCAAATATTAAACCAATTTTTTCATTTAAGGCAACACTCATCATTTAATTATTAAGCTCTTAGATTCTTAAACAATTCATTTCATAGTTAGAACCCCATTTTCTAAAATAATCTTAAAAAGATTATAACGCGCTTATCTTATTTTTACCGCCATACGAAAAAAGATAACTAAAGAATAGCTACCAAATCATAAAAATATGAAAAAAATACTACTTACATTACAAGTAGCACTATTAGATACAACTTTTTTCATATTCAACCTTATTATATCATGCATATTTTTATACTCAATAAAGATAAAATATCTAATATTTTATTAAACTATTACAACGTTTTTTTCTTAACCTTACCCAATCTACATATAGTATTATTTGGCATAAACAAAGTATCTTGTACACTATATTTTTCAAATAATTCCACTAACGCTCTTAAATATTGCTCATAATTTGGTTCATTGCTTTTGGGAGCGTAAGAGGCAGAAAAGTTTAGTCCTATAAATTGTTTCATATTTAATGAATAACTATTTTCAAAGACTTTTATTTCATACGTATCAAAAAAGTTATCAAAAACAGTTGGATTCTTTTCAATACCACCACTAGAACCGACATATTTAGGACAATAACGTTCACTTAATACAGAAATTTCATTTATAACTTCAGTGGAGTAGTCACCATTATTATAAAGTATCGCAACATAACCATTTGTTTTTAATATTCTACCACATTCAACACGAAACTGTTCCATATCAAACCAATGAAAAGCTTGTGCTACCGTAATTAAATCTATACTATTATTTGATAATGTTGTATTTTCTGAAGTTCCCGAAATACTTCTAAAGTTTTTTCTATCCTGTAATTCATATTCTGCCTTTTGCCTCATATCATTATTCGGTTCAACTCCAAATACTTTAAATCCTTCATCCAGTAATAGTTTTGAGAATTTACCAGTTCCACTGCCTATATCTGCTATAATACTATTTTCAGTTAGTTGTGCTTCATTTATTAGATAATCTATTGATTCTTTTGCATAATTTGGTCTATACTTAGAATAATCATCAGCCATGCCATTAAATTTATAAATATTGCTCATATAATATTTCTCCCCTTTTAAATACGGGAACTATTCTATCACAAATAAGTAAAAAAAACTATATATTTTTACAGTATTATTCAACGATTATATTTTATCTTGAAATATGCTACTTTTAAAGTTCTAAAAATAAAATTAAACCCAATTTATCAATATGGACTCTTTCTTGATTTATTTGTATAACAATAGTAAAATTAGTATTTATTTTAATATCCAATGTTTCAAAACAATACAGTATAGCGTTCCGTAAAAGCATCAACAAAAAAAACAAGCACATGAGGGCTTTGGTTTATCAGCATAACAAAAGAGATAAAAAAATGAATACAAAGAATCAAGAATAAGTGCTAAGGCGGATAACAAACGTTTTACATTTGACCAATTATTACAAGATATAAAAATATATATTGTCATATAAGTGTTTAGAGGCAAAATCTTAAAGATTATTCTTTAAGAAAGTACTCTAATAAAGACACAAAACAGAAGAAGACAAATACTGGTAATAATAAAATTAAAAAGTAAAATATGCATAGCTATTACAAATGAACCATTTATGAGTTAAAAGATAAGATGTTAGCATTACAATATAAAATAAACACTTCACATAATTATAAAAAATTTATTAAAAACCAAAATAAATATAATCCAAAAGAATATCAATTATATTTATCATATGATAAACACAATAATTTGTAAATAAAATATACTATATGTCATAATTTAACTAATAAAAAGCACAAAAAATTAAACCCTATCAACCTATTCCAGATACATATATAAAAAATAACAAATACATTAAAATTGCAACCTCATCAAAAGACATATTAATAAAAAATTTATGAATAAAAAAAGCGGATAGTAGACAATAATTCAAATATTGTAGTTGAATAAAATAACTTTTTATGATAGTATATATACCAATTAAGAAAGGAAATATTTAAGTATGGCAACTAAAACTGAAAAAATGGAAATTATTAAAAAAAGATAATGTATTATTTGATTATGGAGTAAAACATAGATTAATTGGTGCAGATATTGATAGTTTAAAATTAAATCCACAATATATTGTGATGAATATAGAGAAGACAAAGGAAGCAAACGTTTTGCTAAACATCGTTTTACAGAAAGGACTTTAAAAGATGGCACTATTTTGGTATATGATACATCAGTTGGATTAATATTTGAAAAAAGAATATATTATAAATTAGAAA
>CALVKI010000108.1 GCA_944332635.1 uncultured Bacilli bacterium | reverse complement strand
TTATTGATAAATCTCATCATCCTCTTACTCCTCACCCTAATTCTCATACAGAACTAGAGTTAAAATGGATTAAAAAGTATATAAGAAGAAATCCTCATATAACACTATGTGAACTATGGTATAAATTGTGAATTAACAAAAGATATACTAGGCATCCAGGAAGTCTTTATATAGTTTTAAAGAAAATTGGGTTCTATAATAAAATTAATATTAAAAATACATCCAAATATATTACTAAGAAATATGATACCCCTACTGAATTAGGGAAAAAGTGGCAGATAGATGTTAAATTTGTTCCAAATAAGCGTAAATGTTCTAATTTACCCAAAAATTTAAGATTTTATCAATGGACTTGTATTGACGAAGCTTCTCGTGAACGTTTTATATATCACCACTAGCTAATACAGTTGATTTTATTTATAGCTATTTCTTATTTTATGGATATAAACCTAAGAAAATACAAACTGATAACAGGACAGAAATTACGTAGATCAAGAGAAATAAAAGTGATTCATTCATTTAATAAATTATATAGAAAAAAATTTATCAATCAACGTTTTAAATTATAAAACACCTAATAAACAAAGATTGTATTTAAAGAAAAAAATTAACCCAATTATCTTGAATTAATTCCATATTTTTAGTCTTACATAATTTACATATATACAAAACATAATATTGTTCTTATAAAATATCTTGAATTTGTTTTTTTATGTAATCAATGGAAGAACAATTTAACATTTGCTCTAACTTTTTCTTTTTATAATAAAGATGTAAAATATCTTCATATTCTTGTAATTTTGATACAACAATATGAATTTGCCTAAAAATAGCATTACGACTAACACTATAATTTTGAGACATTTCCCCTAAACTTAAATTATCAAAATAGTAATTCTCAAAATATAATTTCTGTTTTTCAGTAAGCAACCCCTGATACAAATCATACAACTCCCCATAATAAACAAAATCTTCCATATTATACCTCTATAATATACATAATCAAATCCAAAATCAATAAACTAATACCCACAACAGCATATAAAATTGTTGCTTTTCTACGGCAATAAATAATATGATTATTATATGACATAACAAGCAACATAACCCCTAAAAAAAATTGAAATATATAAATCATATTAGCATCTATAATATACCATATAAATAACCCTAAAGTAAAAAAAGTAAGAAAAAGTTGAATATTAATAAAAACTATATTAAATTTAGTAATTTTCCCCGAAGAAAATTTCATTTCGTTACCAACAACCTGTTTTTTAATATTTTTGTTATTTTTCATATTACATCATATCCTTAAATAAACCATAAATATATTTCTCAATATCAAATACTTGTAAATCTTCTTTTGCTTCTCCCAAACCAATAAATTTAACAGGTAACCCTAATTGCTCCTTAATAGCTAACACAATACCACCTTTTGCAGTTCCATCTAATTTAGTTAGAACAATACCTGTAATATTAGTAATTTCTTGAAAAGATTTTGCTTGACTAATTCCATTTTGACCAGTAGTAGCATCAATAACTAATAATGTTTCATGAGGACCTTGTGGAACAATACCACCAATAACCTTATTCATCTTCTCTAATTCTTTCATTAGATTAACCTTATTCTGTAAACGGCCTGCGGTATCAATTAAAACGACATCATAATTTTCATCTTTTGCCATCTGACAACCATCATACACAACACTAGAAGGATCACTACCTTCTTCCTTTCCATAGAAAAAAACACCAATTTTTTCACTCCAAACACGCAATTGCTCTACAGCCCCTGCTCTGAAAGTATCAGCAGCAACCAATAATACTTTTTTCCCTTCTTTCTTCATCTTCCAAGCAATTTTTGCAATCGTAGTAGTTTTTCCAACGCCATTAACACCAACAAAGAGAATAACTGTAGGTCCTTCTTCTTGATACTTAATTTTACTAGATAACACCTCATCTCCAACATAAATAATAAACAACTCATCCACAATAATTTCTTTTAATAATATAGGATCACTAATTTTTTCTTTCACTACCCTATCACGTAAACGATCTATAAAATCCATTACTGTATTAACACCAATGTCTGCCATAATTAAAATTTCTTCTAACTCATCAAAATAATCATTATTTATTGTACGATACTTATTTGTTAAATTAACTAATTTAGACACAAAACCATCTCTAGATTTACTCAATCCTTTTTCATAAATCTTTACTTCTTGTACTTTTTTATTATCATCGCTCATTATCCGTGTTGATAAACTATCAGACTGAAATATTGTTTTTAATTTATTAAAAAAACCCATAATAATCACCAACCCCATTTTAACATAAAAGAAAAATGTTTACAATCAAGAATATGAACTATATATAGACAAACAATAAAAAGTATAGTATAATTTCATAGTCAGCTTAACGAAACAAAAGAAAGGAGTTATTATGGAAAAACCTAATGAAACAAAAATTGTTGTTTTAGGTGGTCTCGGAGAAGTCGGAAAAAACATGTACTGTATAATGTATAACGACACTATCGTAATTATTGATACCGGTGTAAGCTTCCCAGAAAGTGAACTTATGGGAGTAGACTATGTTTTGCCTGATTTTACATTTTTAAAACAAAATGAGGATAAAATAAAAGCACTTTTAATCACACATGGACATGAAGATCATATTGGAGGAATTCCTTTTTTACTACAAAGTCTTAATATTCCTGCAATTTATGCACCAAATCATGCTAAAGAATTAATTGCAGTAAAATTACAGGATAAAAATATAAGATACAATAATTTATTTGTATATACAGAAGATACTAAATTAAAGTTTAAAGAAATCGAGATAGAATTTTTTAGAGTAACCCATTCCATTCCAGACTCACATGGAATTAGTATTAAAACACCAGATGGTAGAATTGTAACAACAGGAGATTATAAATTTGATCTCACCCCAATTGGACCTATGGCTAATTTATACAAAATGGCAAGTCTAGGAGAAGATGGTGTAGACCTATTTATAGGAGATTCTACAAATGCTTTAAATGAAGGATTTTCAACAAGTGAATCTGTAGTAGACGAAACTCTAGGAGAAATGTTTGACAAACATAAAACTAATCGTATTATTATTGCAACATTTGCTTCTAATATTTACCGTATCAAACATATTTTCGAAACCTGCTATAAACATAATAGAAAAATATGTATTTTTGGAAGAAGTATGGAAAATAACATTAATATTTCTCTGAACGCTGGTTATATTAATCATAAAGAACTTTTAGTATCACCAGAAGAAGCTAACAACTTAAAACCTGGAGAAGTAGCAATTCTTTGCACTGGAAGCCAAGGTGAACCTTTAGCTGCTCTATCAAGAATATCTAATGGTACTCATAAACAAATAAAACTAAGACCAGATGATGTTGTCATTTTCTCATCTAGCGCTATTCCAGGAAATGCATTGAGTATAACAAAAACAATCAATAAGTTGTGCTTAAAAGGTGTAAAAGTTTATACAAACTCATCTCTTGCAGACTTACATACATCAGGACACGCTAATGAAGAAGAAATAAAATTAGCACTTCGATTACTAAAACCAAAGTATTTAATGCCTTTTCATGGGGATTATCGTATGTTAAAAAAACAAGCAGATATAGGAATTAATTGTGGTATACCAAAAGAAAATACTTTCATTCTAAAAAATGGTGATAGCTTAATCCTTAAGAATCATATCATAACAAAAGGAGAAAGCATGCCAGGAGCTGACGTCTATGTAGATGGAAATAGAATAGGAGAAATTGGTAGTGCTGTGATTAAAGATAGAAAAATAATGGCAAACGACGGAATTTTAGTAGTCATTGTTAATGTCAATATGAAAAAACGAGAACTGCTAATTAAACCAAACATTACGACTAGAGGTTTTGTTTTAGTAAATGAAAATGAAGAATTAATTCATAAAATTGAAGACAAAGCAGAAATAATTATCAAATCTAAGTTAACAAATCCTAAAACAACATTCCAATCATTAAAAAGTGATATAACAGAAGAATTATATCCATTTATTAATAATCTAACTGGTAGAAAACCAATTATTTTACCGATTATTTTAGATATAAAAAAAGAAAAATAGGAAAATATGAATACCTATTAAATAATAATTAATTTTTTGAATACGTTCGTTGCTATACCAATGAACGTATTTTTTAATTTTTCAATTATTTATTTTCTACTACCCTACTGAATCAATAATGTCATTCAGACTTTAATTGGGAAAACCAATTTCTTATTAGACAATTATTTCAAAATTAACATTTACAAAACATAGTTCTTATAAATGACATCGTTTCAGATAGTTCAACCTATTTATGAATAAAAAACTGTTCCATAATCTGTATTTACTATAGAATGCTTTTCTTAATTCAGTTCTTTATATAATGGAACTTTAAAAGTATTATAATCAAACGACATATTATTTCATTATCAAAAAAGAAGCAACTATTTTGCTTCCTCTTGTGCCCTAGTTTCACGAACAACAGTAATTTTTATCGTTCCAGGATATTTCATATTGGCCTCAATTTTCTCTTTAACTTCTCTTGCAATTCGATGAGCCTCTAAATCATCAACTTCTTCAGGTTTTACAATAACCCTTAATTCACGACCTGCTTGAACAGCATAAGATTTATCGACTCCAGGAATATGATTACCAACTTCCTCCAGTTGCGAAAGACGTTTAATATAATTTTCTAATGAATCATTTCTAGCTCCTGGACGTGATGCTGAAAGTGCATCAGCAATCGCTACAATACTTGCAATAACACTAGTAGCTGGAGTATCTCCATGATGAGATGCAATAGCATTGATTACAATTGAATCTTCATGATATTTTTTAGCAATATCCACTCCGATATCCACATGACTTCCTTCTATTTCATGGTCAATTGATTTACCAATATCATGTAAAAGACCAGCACGTTTAGCTATAGTAGCATTTTCTCCTAATTCGCTTGCAAGAAGTCCAGATAAATGAGCAACCTCCAAAGAATGTTGCAATGCATTTTGACCATAACTAGTTCTAAAATGTAATTTACCAATAATTTCAATTAATTCAGGATCAAATTTTGTAAGGCCTAATTCAAAAGTTGCATCTTGTCCATACTCAATAATTTGTTGTTTCATATCTTGACAAACTTTATCATAAAGTTCTTCGATTCTTGTAGGATGAATACGACCATCTTTAATTAAAGTCTCCAAAGTAACCCTTGCTATTTCACGACGCAATGGATCAAAACTAGATAACACTACTGCTTCTGGTGTATCATCAATAATCAAATCTACACCAGTAATAGCTTCAATCGTACGTATATTTCTACCTTCACGTCCAATAATACGCCCCTTCATCTCATCATTAGGTAAGTCCACAACGGTTACTGTCTGTTCCCCGGCAATATCTGCAGCATACTTTTGCATAGATGTAACAATCAATTCCCTAGCTGTTCGATCAGCGGTAAGCTTTGCCTCGTTCTCACTCTCGCGAACAAATTCAGCAATTTCCTTACTCATATTTTCTTTTACTTGACTCATTATAAGTTCTTTCGCTTTTTCTTTACTAAATCCTGAAATTTCCTCTAATAAATTCAACTGCTCTTTCTTTATCTCATCCACTTTACTTTTTTCAATTTGGATTTCATTCTGTTTAAGAGAAAGACGATCTTCTCTTTCATCTAAAGAAGCCTCTCTTTTTTGACACAAAGCATCTCTCTTATCAATACTAGCCTCTCTTTGCAACAAACGATTTTCTGATTCTTTGATTTCTTCTTTCTTCTCTCGAATGTCTTTATCTAAATCCATTTTTAATTTATGTGCTTCTTCTTTTTGTTCCAAAGTAGCATCTCTTCTCATCTTCTCAATTTCTTTTTTTGCATTCGCCATAAGTGATGCAACTTTTTTAGAAGCAACACCAACCCTAATACTATTTATAACAAACGCTATAAAAAGCCCGATAAACAATCCAAGCATTACAAGTAAAATGGAGAAAACATAGTTATTCATAAATCTCCTCCATCTAGATTAAGGATATACCTAAATCTAACTCTATTGTAATTTTATTTCTATATAATGTCAAGGAAAAGAACAGTCTTCAAATTAAGCTAACAGCCTAATTAATCAATCTTAAATCTTTTTTAAAATAAGAAATTTTGATGTTTTAATTGCCCTCAAATGTATACAAGCTATCAAAATATAAAATGATAATACCTTTCTATAAAATAAAAATACCATTAACTTTCTAACATTGACAAAACAAGCTTTCATTTATTATTAAATTAAACAATTAAACAACACCATTAACAAACAAAAATCACCTATATATAATAAGTAAATAATAACAAAAATTTAAATCATATTTCAATAATTAAATTCTTCATAATCTCATCATAATCAGAATAAGGAAGTTTTTTATCTAAAATTGCCATATAATTATCCCTTCCCTTACCAATTATTGCAATAACACTATCTTTCTTAGCAATTTGGAAAGCATAATTTATCGCATCTTGTCGATTATTAATAAAAATATAATTATCACCTTCATGCTTACCAATCATTTCTAATGCAATTTGCTTAGGATTTTCAAATCTTGGATCATCCATAGTAAAAATAATATAGTTAGCATAGCGAAACAAAATATCACCAATTTTTGATCTTTTTTCTACTTCCCTACCACCTGCAGCACCTGTAACAACAATAATTTGAGAATAATCAGATAAACTTTGCAATAAATTTAAAATACCATTTTCAGTATGTGCATAATCCAGCAAGACTGTAAATCCACGCATATCATAAAACAACTCTCTTCTTCCTAAAACTAAGGGTAAATTAGGTATATTATTAATTAAATTATCATAAGGAACACCAAAACTACCTGCTAATAACCATGCAAGAACAACATTATACACATTATATTCTCCCAAAAAGGGACTATGAACTACATATTGTTGATCATTATAATTAATTATAAATTTTACACTATCTTTACAACTAGAAATATGAGAAATAACACAATCATTTTCATCGTTTACCCCAAACTTTACTAAATTATCAGCTGTCAAAAAATGACAATTGTTATCATCTCCATTAATAAAAATTTTAGAATCCTTATGTACTAATTTAGCCAATAGAAATTTACATTCTCTATAATTTTCAATATTTTTATGAATATTTAAATGATCCTCCGTAATATTAGTATAACCAACAGCATCAAAAGAGATAGAATCAACTCTATGATGTAAAAGTGCTTCGCTAGACACCTCCATTACAATAACTTTACATTTATGTTCTTTGACAACAGAAAAAAGATAATAAAGTTCTTCAATACATGGTGTAGTATTATTGGTATGATAAATATTATCTTCACAAAAAAGACCATTTGTTCCAAGATAAGCAGTAGGAACATAATAATTAAGCAAATTTCTAACAATTGTTGCAGTAGTTGTTTTACCATCTGTACCAGTAATACCTATAAAATGAAATTCGCTACTAGAAACATCATAAAAACTTTCACAAATAGATATTAATGCTTTATCAATATCAGAAACTATTAAAGTAGGAATAGAAAAGTCACCACTTCTATCAACAACAACTGCTACAGCTCCATTTTTAATGGCATCATTAATATAATCATAATGATCCACATTGAATCCCTTAGTTGCAACAAATAAATATCCTTTTTTGACATTTCGAGAATCTGTAGAAACACCATGTATTTCTATGTCATAACTACAATCAATGAGTTGATTTAATTTTTTCATATAAAACACCTCTAATAGAATAATATGAAAAAAAAAAAAGAATATTAGCTATCCTTTTCCTTCTTATGTTTATCATCCTTCCCTAAAACAATATCATAATATTCACGTACTTTTTTTTCAATTTCTTGACATAATTCAATATTATCCTTAAGAAGTAACTTAACATTTTCTTTACCTTGACCTAATTTTTCTCCTTGATAAGAATACCACGCACCAGTTTTTTCAACAATTCCTGCCTCCGTTGCTAAATCAATAATCTCACCTTCACGTGAAACTCCTTCGCCATACATAATGTCGACAACTGCTGTTTTAAAAGGAGGAGCAACTTTATTTTTAACCACCTTAATTGTTGTCTTATTACCTACTACTCCATCACCCATTTTTAATTGTTCATTTCTACGTATATCAAGACGAATAGTAGAATAAAACTTAAGTGCACGACCTCCAGGCGTTGTTTCTGGATTTCCAAACATAACGCCTACCTTTTCTCGTAATTGATTAATAAATATAGCAATAGTGTTTGTCTTATTAATTGTACCAGAAAGTTTTCTTAAAGCTTGAGACATCAATCGTGCTTGAAGTCCTACATGTGAATCCCCCATCTCACCATCAATTTCGGCCTGTGGAACTAAGGCTGCGACAGAATCAATAACCACAATACTGATAGCTTGACTACGCACTAAAGCTTCACAAATTTCAAGTGCCTGTTCTCCAGTATCTGGCTGAGAAAGTAACAATTCATCAACATTAACCCCTAAACGTTCTGCATATACAGGATCTAAAGCATGTTCAGCATCAATAAATGCAGCACGCCCTCCTGTTTTTTGTACCTCAGCAATTGCTTGAAGAGCAAATGTAGTTTTACCACTAGATTCAGGCCCATAAATTTCAATAATTCTTCCCCTAGGATATCCTCCGACACCTAAAGCAATATCTAAAGATAAACAACCACTAGAAACAACATCCACTTTCATATGCTTACTATCACCAAGTTTCATGATAGAACCTTTACCAAATTGTTTTTCTATATCATTCAACACTTGTTCTAAAGCTTTATCCTTTGAAACTTCTTTACTTACACTCTTCATATTTCCTCCCATTAATAACAAAAATATTGATAAACATATTATATACTAAAAAAAAAGAAAACGCAACATTTTTTCGAACAATTGTTTTATTGTTGGTTTCCTTTTTTAAAAATAAAATTTCCCCTAGTAAAATAGAGAAAATTAATTGCTATTTTATTATAAATTTTGATTTTCTTCTTTTCCAAATATCAATGCTTTATTCATATTAAAATATTGAATAGCTGAAATAATAGATAAAACGGTAGCTACATAAAGTAGAAACTGAGCTAAACTAATATTAATAAATTCGAATGGAACATTATAAAAGAAAACCAAGGTTGTACCTACCATTAGCGTTGCAGTCTTTAACTTGCCAGAACCTATGGCGGCCACCACTCTTCCACGACCTGCAGCTTCCATTTTAATTGCATTAACAACAATATCTCGAAGAACTATAATCACAGGAATAATAGCAGGAATCATATTTTGACCTGCCAAAATAATTAAAACACTATTTACTAATGCTTTATCAGCAATAGCATCTAACATTTTACCAGTATTAGTAACTTGATTATTTTTTCGAGCCAAATAACCATCAAAAAAATCTGTAAGACTCGCAACAACAAAAATAACTCCCGCAATAATATAATGTAAAGAAACCCCACCTAATACATTAAATGTAGGAAATTGTAGACCAATATCATAAAAAGGGAAACACAATAAAATAATAAGAATAACTGTAAGTATTAATCTAAAAACTGTAATTTTAGTAGGTAAATTCATTTACATACTCCTCCTTTACTACTGACACTAACTCTGTATCAACTACAGGTGCCTTATTAACTGAACTAACTATTAAATAAATAATAATAAAAAGAATAAGTATCACAAGTGGAACAAGAATAACAACCCAAATAGGGAATTTCTTCTTATACTCAATAGTATAAGGAGATTTAACTTTCTTTTCTGCCTTTTCTTCTAACTTACACTGTGCTTGTTTAATATCATCTAAAGAAATTTTAGACGTATGTTCAAATAAAAAACCATTGAATTCATCCACAATTTTTTCTGGATCTAAACCTAAATATTTAGCATACTGACGTACATACTGCTTTAAACAATAAACGTCTTTAAAAGCACGTACATTACCATTTTCTATATTTTCAAGTTGAGATGTAGAAAGTTCTAAATCTTCAGCAGCTTCTTCCATACTAACACCATTACTAATTCTAGTATGTTTTAAATACTCTCCTAGTTCTTTCACAAAAAACACCTCACTATAATAAACAAAAAATATAAATAAGCCATGTTCTGTTTCTGTTTCCAGACGACAAACATTTATCTACCATTATACTGGTCCTTAACTTCATTCGTTTCTTCAGTTAAAGCTCTCCTACCAAATTTGGATTTCTCGCTCGTGGGGTTTACCTCGTTTCATTCTTTAGTTTCCCAAAGTATCGTTTCTGTGGCACTTTATGGAATAAATCTTATCCTAAGACTTAGATCATCTCCGCCGTTAGCAATAGCTACCCCAAGTTATTTTTTTCCTAGGCACGAACACTACAATCATCACAGACTGTGCGAGCATGGACTTTCCTCTAATATTAAAAATATCAGCGTTTGTCTATATATTAATTGTTATTATCTTTATTACTACCATATACCAATTTTTCAAGTTGAGAAAGACGTCTTAAAATATCAACATTAGTAACTTCAGGAACATCAACATTATTACGAGCTACTTCCATGCTCATTTTCAAATTACGAAGTTCCTGTTTTAAGTTCATAATTTCACCTAGCAGATCAGCTTTTTCCTTCTCTAAATTATTAATAATATTTAAGAACTGTTCATAGTCCCCAATAATAATATCAAGAAACTGGTCAACTTCCTTTAAACGATATCCACGAGTATCAATTTTAAACTCTTTTTCTAAAATATCTTGTGGCGTAAGTGTAATCTTACTCTGATACATGCTATCACCAATCCCTTACAGTAATATTATGGCATTGATTGCTAGTTTTGTCAATCAGATAACCTCTGTTTTATAAAAGAGTATAAAATATCTCTTTTCACATTTCTAGTCTTCGAAGAAAGCATGTTAAAAAGTTGAATCACTTGAAAATTATTCATAATATCACCCATAAAAATTATACAAATAAAAATTATAAATTTCAGCCACTTCGACAAAACATTCTAAAATTATACAAAAAGTTGTGACTTTATGATGCAAAATTATAGAAAAATTATAAAACATATAGTATAATACAAAATAGGTGATGAGATGAACTACCCAAATGGAATTAAAAAGCAAAATAATACATCCCCAATCACATATAAAAATAGAGGAATGTCATTAGAAAGCGACATTAATGAATCCAATGAATATTATAGAGAGTTAGATAAAGCATATATATATAAAAAGCCAACTCCCATAAAGATTGTAAAAGTTAATTATCCATCTCGTGATAAAGCAGTAATTACAGAAGCGTATTATACAATCCCATCAACAACTGACTATAATGGCATATATAAAGGAAAATACATAGATTTTGAAGCAAAAGAAACAAAAAATAAAACGGCTTTCCCTCTAGCTAATATTCACTCACACCAAATAAGGCATATAAAAAATATATATAACCATCAAGGTATTGTTTTCTTAATTATAAGGTTTATCTACTATAATGAGACATATTTAATATCAGGAAAAGATTTTCTAGAATTCATAGAAAAAGAAACTAGAAAATCAATTCCTTATACTTTCTTTCAAAAAAAAGGACATTTAATAAAAGATGGTTATAAACCAAGAATCGACTATTTAAAAATAGTAGACACTATTATTGGAGGTATATAAAATGCAGAAAAAAATAATAAAAGGAAAAAATACTCCAAAACAAAAAAGCAGTAATAATGGAAATACAAAAGAATATAGTGTAAAAAGGAAATCTCAAACTTCAACAAAAACAAAAACAAAAAAACAAAATACAAACATCCAAATTATATGTTGGATTATTTTTGTAGCATTACTATTACTATGCTACTTAAAACTTGGTCTAATTTTTACATTAGTAACTGCTATAGGAATTGGAGTTATCATAGGCGTTTCCCATTTGCTGAGAAAAGCAAAAAATGATAAGAAAAAGAAAAAAATAATTAACATTATTCTAATAGTTATCCTTGGTATAGGAATTCTTTGCTTAGCATTATTTGCTGCATTTCTAATTTACATCACAGTAACGGCTCCTGAATTTGATGCTAAAAAACTAGATACAAAAGAAATGAGTGTATTCAATGATAAGGATGGGAAAAAATTTGCAGAAACAGGAGACGAAAGAAGAGAAAAAATAACATATGAAGAGCTTCCACAAGTCTTTATTGATGCCCTTGTTGCAACAGAGGATTCAAGATTCTTTGAACATAACGGATTTGATGCACCAAGATTTTTAAAAGCAAGCGTTGGTCAACTGTTAGGAAATTCTGATGCAGGGGGAGCATCAACCATCTCAATGCAGGTAATTAAAAATACACTAACATCTAAAAAAGACAGTGGTATTGAAGGTATAATACGTAAATTCACCGATATTTATTTAGCCGTATTTAAACTTGAAAAAAACTATACTAAAGAGCAAATCATAGAATTTTATGTAAACAATCATGGCTTAGGTGGTATGGTGTATGGAGTGGAAGAAGCAGCACAAACTTATTTTGGAAAAAGTGCAAGCGATTTAAACTTAAGCGAAGCTGCTATATTAGCAGGTATGTTCCAAGCTCCAACTTATTACAAGCCAGATGTAAACCCAGAAAATGCTGAAAAAAGACGTGCTACAGTATTATACCTAATGGTAAGACATGGATACATAACCCAAGAGCAAGCAGATATTGCCAACAGCATTCCAGTAGAAGATTTAGTGGTAAAACAAAATGCTTCGTCCGATCCATATCAAGGATATCTTGATACCGTTGTAAGTGAACTTGAAGATAAATACAACATTGATCCTAGTAAAACCCCTGTCGAAGTTTATACAAATCTAGATAGAAGCAAACAAGAAGCAGTAAACTCCGTAATGAACGGAGAAACTTATACGTGGATTGATGATAAAGTACAAGCAGGAGTTACAGTTTTAGATTCCGAAACTGGTAAAGTTTTAGCAATTGGTGCTGGTAGAAACCGTGCTGCAGGAGATTGGAACTTCGCTGTTGATAACAAGCGACAACCTGGATCAACAGCAAAACCTATATTCGATTATGGCCCAGGAATTGAATATAATAACTGGTCTACCTATCAATTATTTGATGATAGACCATATAGTTATTCTAATGGACAATCAATCAAAAATTGGGATAATGGATACTTTGGAACTATCACTCTAAGAAGAGCTTTATCTACATCAAGAAATATTCCAGCGCTAAAAGCATTCCAACAAGTTGATAATAATAAAATTAAAGAGTTTGTTCTAAACCTAGGAATTACTCCTGAAATATGCAACAAAGGATATGAATATGATAAAGAACAAGATTTATGTATAAACGAAGATGATAAAAACAATACAACTAAACCTAATAAAATTCATGAAGCTCATTCAATCGGTTCATTTGATCCAGGGGTTTCCTCATTAGAAATGGCAGGAGCATACGCAGCATTCTCTAATGGTGGTTATTATAATGAACCACACACAATTGAAAAAATTGTATTCCGTGACACTGGAGAAGTAATTGAATTTGATGGAGAAAAGAAAAAAGTAATGTCTGATGCAACTGCATTTATGATATCAGATGTATTACAAGATGTAGCATTAACAGGTGGAACACCAACAAATGTAGCTGCAAAAACTGGTACCACAAATTATGACTCAAATTTTATGGAAAAATATAATATGCCAAGTGATGCAATTCATGATTCTTGGGTAGTTGGATATTCTACAAAAACAGTCGTCGCATTATGGTATGGATATCAAAATAACGATACAACAGGACAATACGTACTACATAATGTTCCTGCCACTATTCAAAAAGATAAAATATTTAATGCATTAATAAAAGCAGGAGCTATGGAAGCAGATAGACAAGCATTTAAACAACCGTCTAGTGTTGTAAAACTTGGAATTATAGCCAACTCTAACCCACCTGTTGTAGCTGGAAGTGGCTATACCGGAAGTGTAGTATACGAATATTTTAAAAAAGGCCACGAACCCGAAGAAACAGATTTATCAAGCATTAAATTAGGAAAACCAGAAAACTTGAAAGTATCTTATGATGAAAATAACAACAAAGTATCATTATCATGGTCACCAGTAAATCCCGGCGATAACAAAAACTTAGGAACATTTGGATATAATATATATATAGGTTCAACATTAATTGCTTTTACTGAAAATACAAACTATACTTACACATTAAATGGTTCATCACCATACGATACATATAAAGTTGTTGCAACATTTAAAGGATATAGTGGATTACAAGGAGAAGCTGCAACATATACATTAAAAGAACCCGAAGAAGAACCAGAAGAACCTGAAGAGCCTGAAGAACCAACAGTCCCTACAACAGAACAAGAATGTATTGCAGCCGGTGGAACATGGGATGCAACTAAAAATCCTTCTTGTTCTTTACCAAATACACAATAAAAGAAGAATCAGTCAAGATTCTTCTTTTTTTCACGACAAAATTCTTTCATCCGACACTCATTGCACGAAGGTTTTACAGCCTTACAATAATATCTTCCAAATAAAACCATCTGTAAATGAAATTTGGCCCATATCTCTTTTGGTATTTTTTTCATTAGTTTTCTTTCAACATCGAAAACAGAATCATTAGAATATGCTAATTTAAGACGTTTAGAAACTCTTTCAACATGAGTATCAACTGCAATAGTAGGCATATGATAAAATTCTGCTAAAAACACATTTGCAGTTTTTCTACCAACACCAGGAAAACTTTCCAGTATTTCTCTATCAACAGGAACCTCAGAAGAAAACTCATCAACTAATCTAGTAGCTATCCCCTTTAAATATCTGGCTTTTATACGATATGAACCAACTGGTCGAATAATTGCTTCTAAATCAGAAAGTTCAGCATCCTTTAAATCTTCCAATGTTTTATATTTAGAAAAAATACTTGGTAAAACAGAATTAACCTTTTTATCTGTAGATTGAGCACTAAGAACAATAGCCATCAACAACTGATAATCAGTACAATAATCTAACTCACATTTAGGGTCAGGAAATAAATATTCTAAATACTCTAAAAGACTACTAATCATCATCAAACCAATCCCAATCTACAATATCCATATCAATATTACTATCTGGCACATCATCTCTACGATGAGCCCTCTTTTTACGATTATTCTCAACATCTTTTACTGTTTTAAGCCCAAGTTTACCCCATTCATACAATATCTTATCTATATATCTCAAATTAGACACACCACTAAAAATAGCTTCTTTAATTGCCTCCTTAATTAAATCCTCATCCATATCATTATCTAACCAAGCTTTAATGATTTCATACTCAATAGGACTAAGAGTTCTTCCAAACTCTTTTTCAATAGTTTCAAAAATATTAGACTGATAATTAGCACTTTTTTCATTACAATCCTCTACTAAAAGCAAAGATAATTTTCGATAAAAACCATCTAACAATATAACTTCTTCCATTAAACCTTTTTCATTTTTAACAACCTCAACTTGAATTAACTTTTTATCAGTTAAAGTACTAATACAAGCCATTACTCTTGAATTTTCTAAATTTAAATCTTCTTGATATTTACTAGGATTAAACAAACTCCCATTTCCTAAATGATATAAATACATTAAAAACATAAAATCTTCCATAGAAAGATTAAATTTCTTGTAGTGTTTCAAAAAATAAATAGGAACAACAATATTACCACTTTTAAATAAATCTATAAATTGAATACCACGCACCTTATCATCTCCCTAAACAATAAGTATATAATATCATATAATTCATAAGAAAAAAAGCTCCTAACTATTAGAAGCATATTTTTCACAAATATAATTAAGTAATATCTCCTTTTTATTTGACAATCGATGATATAATACCTCTTTCTCAACATCATCATATATATCACTTATATATTCACCAGGTTCTTTATTCATACAATTCATAATATCTTCACTAGAAATATCCAAATCTTGCCTACGATGAATTACTAAACTATTATAAGATTCTGTAATTTTTCTCTTATCAAGACCTTTCATTTCACCGGCAACGCTATTTACATATAATCCATAATGATATAAAGTCATAGGATCATAATTATTTAAACGCATAACTTCACGAATGTCTTTCATCATTTCTTTTTCATTATTTGAAAAAGGATAATGGCTTTCTACATTTAAAACACTCCATATTCCTATTAGACTATCAGTATTTTCAACATTAGACAAATTATCTAAATCTAAATACTTATCAAGATGATATTCTAATAACATATGAATCCCACGCTCTGCAAACCCACTAACAAACATTTTATCTAATTCCTCTTTTTTTCGATAATAAGATAAATCATGCAATAAATTTCGATAATTACGTATTGCTTCATTTACTTCATTATCTAGTTGGAAATTTAAGATAGTAGCAAAACGAATAGCCCTAAGAATACGTAAAGGATCTTGTTTAAACCTTTCGTTCGCATCTCCAACAGTGCGAATAAGTTTACGTTCTAAATCATCTCTTCCACCTAAAAAATCAATAATTTCACCATTTTCATCGATACATATGGCATTAATAGTAAAATCTCTTCTTAAAAGATCTTGATATAAATCATCAATATATTCTATTTCAATAGGTCTGCGATGTTTATCATAATTAAATTCTTTACGGAAAGTTGTTATTTCAAAGCGAATACCGTATTTATTAACAACCACACTTCCATAATCATCAGTAGGCAAAAAACTATCAGGAAATACTTCTTTGATTTCTTTAGGAGTAGCATTGGTACAAACATCAATATCCTGAGATTCTCTACCCAATAGATAATCTCTAACAAACCCTCCCACAATATAAGCCTTATAATTGTGATTTATAAGATCTTTAATTAATTTTAAAGCATTATCTAACATTATATCACCATAAACATTATATCATATTTTTAAAAATTTTAAAGTTGAAAAAGGAAATAATATGTCAACAAAAAATGAAGTTGTAAGATAAAAGTAGTCACAAAAAAAGATGATATGAACCCCGTTTCTTGGACATATAAACGAGGTTTTTGTATGAGTAAATTAAGTTATGAAGATAAAATCGATATATACTATAAAAAGAAAAATGGACAATCAAGAAAATCTATTGCCAGTGAATATCAAATACAAGACTGTGTTGTCATGTATTTAGTAAGATTAATAGATAAGCATGGCTTTGATATACTTAGAAAAGATAAAAATAAATATTATACTCCATATCAAAAAGAACAAATTATTAATAGAGTTTTGATTGGA
>CALVKI010000107.1 GCA_944332635.1 uncultured Bacilli bacterium | reverse complement strand
TGAACGCAGTCATAGAAATGATCAAAATAGATTTTATAATTATTTAAAATTTTATTCTTACGATGATTTAATAAACCAAATGAAAAGTTATTTAAATCGTTCTAATAATATTCCAATGCAAGTACTAAGTTGGATTTCGCCTATTGAAAAAAGAAATATTTTAAAAGAAGCTTGTGCTAACGCACAGCTTCCTAATTAATATTTTTTACGACTTTTTGGTCTCACATCATTGACAACTACACATTCTTTTTATATAGAAAAATGAGATTGTAGTATTACAATTGATGTGAGACTTTTCTATATAGTAAAAAAGCAATAAGTCTAGTAAAATGTAGTTATTAGAAAGCATGCTTATTAGAAAAGCTTTTTTTGAACATATCATTTATTTGTTCTATATTAGTGACGTAGAAGTACTATATGATATTACTTTACTATTAAATCTATCAAATATTGGCAATAAATAACATTTTTCATCACAAAGATTAAATTCTATTACATCTGTATACCATTTTTTGTATACCCATCTACATTAAAATGTCTTTTAGTTAAATCATCAACAATTTTATTAATAATTCATTTATAAGAAGAATATTTTTTGATTTTTCTTTTGTTCCTTTTAGTATAGTAGAATATCCTATTTTGTGTAAAATATTTAGGATATTTTTTCTTCTTTTTTAAGAGTTTTAAATCTATGTATATCTATTAATTTAATTAAATATGTAGTTTCTGAATTTTGCTTGTTATGTTTTTTATAACGTATTTACTGATAATTCAATATTTTAGTAATTTTTATATAAAGTTATTTTATCTTAAAAAGTTAATTTTACCATATAAAAACCTTATTTCTTATGTTTAAGAAACAAGGTTTTTATCAAAATAATATTTTTTTCTTTTTATTGATAATCGTTTATAAAAGGAAATTCAGTATAGTTTTGGAAATAGCCATTTATTCCGTCAACTAAATTTATATAGCAGTTAAGATCTTCTTTAAAATTGCTGTTATTTAATAAGCTTAGAAAGTCTTTGTATATTAATGATACTATAGTTTTATTATCACTATTTACTAACATGATATTATATAATCTGTCAAGTTCATCGTGAATGGTTTTAGGGTTAGAAATTTTACCTTCTAACATTGCAGCTTCTTTTGCTTTTTCAATGTTTATTTGAGAATATTTATTAATTATTTCATTTGCAACAAGATTAATTCTATCTTCTTCTAACAAGTTACCATTATATTCAAAATTCATATTATAGTTTTCCTTTTCTATTTATTTTTTGTTTATTATTTCCAATCATATTTTTCATACCTAAGTGAATTGTATTGCTTGTACCTCGGAATACTTCTTTAATAAGTGGGGTTCTAATATTATTTAAAACTGTTTGTAAACTTCTAGCGCCAGTATTTAATTTATATGCTTGTTCAGCAACTAAAGCATAAAATTCTTCATCAATAATTAAGGTTTTGCCTTGTGAATTTATCCATTTTTCAAATCCAACTAATGGGCTAATTGGCGATTTTTTAAATATTTTTTGTAATAGCTCTTTACTGTACTTATCTGTATGCAAATATGTGTTAAATACGCTTGCAAGTTCTTTTTCTAGGCCAATATTTATTAAATCTTGTGGAGTAGTGTTTTGTTCATTTTGGTTTAGATTATTAGCGTCTACTGCTACTTGTCTTTTCTCATTATTTAATTTACTAAGACATATAAATGTTAATTGTGAGGTATCAAAGATAACTTGGATATCTAAGTTGTTTCCAACGTTAATATTGTATTTTTTTCCACTTATAAATTCAGATAATTGCTGGTGATAAAAACGAAGTCCAGAGTAAGCTATATTATCAAAATTATCAAAAACAATAATTCCTTTTTGTGCCTTGATTATATCATTTTCTGCTTTTCTATATAATTCTTTTAAAAGGTTAGTAAGAAATTTCATACCATCATCATTTGGAGAACAATCTGTTATCGATGTAATTACGTTAGTAATTTTTATTTTTTCAATAATTTCTCTTGTAATAGCTGTTTTTCCGGTTCCTATTTCCCCGTCCATAAATATAATTGCTCTTTGACTGTTGGGAATATCTTTCATTTTAGCTAATTGCTGATTATTAACTATATTGTAAAACAATTCTTCAATAGCTTTTTCTTGACCTATAAACTTTTTTTTAATTTCCTCAAGTAAGTTCCATATGTTATTATCATTTTTGGTTAAGCTTTCTTTTTTGGGTAAAATAAGGGGTGATGTGTTTTTTTTAATAAATTCATTTTTTTTAGGTATTGTTTCATCTTTAATACTTCCATCTTTGCGAGTGTGATCTTCTAGATGTTTAAATATAGGATGTTCACTAAATCCCAAAAATGGTATAGTAGCTTCATCTATTTCATATGCGTTTCCTAAATAATTAAGTATTTTGTACCCGTGAAAATCGATGTGCTTTAGTGATAATATTATAACTTCAGGAGTTATATAATTAATTTTTATTTTTTCTGGTTTTGAATCAATAATTATTTTTAAGTCAATTTTGAAATTTTCCTCATAGAATTCTTGATAACTTTCATTTAATAATATTTTATCTGTTTCACTTTTTTTAATATCTAAAAAATCATATAAATCTTCTAGTTTGATATTGTCATATTGAGCGAAAATTTCCTTTAAATTTCCATCAGCTAAAATTCCTGCTATAAATAATGATAGTATTTTTTTATCAAATTCTGTAAATTTATAATTTTGATATTCAATAAAATTAAAAATCATTTTTTCTATATGTCTGTGTTCAACGATTGAATATATATTCATTGCTTTGTTAAGAAACAATTGTGTTTCTTGGTTAAAATCATTGTAATTCATTTTCTAAACCTCCAGATACATTAATGGTATATAGGTTAATGAAATTTCTATTTATTTCGGTATACAAAAAATTCATTATCCAGATATACAATATGCATTTTCTAAAACTTATAAAAAATTTTTGTTTATTATGCTTTCATATATTTTAGGTTTCTCCCTTTATCTATTTTAAGAATCCTTTTTTCATATCACTATAAATTTCTTTACATATACTTTTATAATTCTCTTTTTCTTTTAGAAATTTAATTTCTTGTCTTAAGGTGTTTTCATAATTTGATTGGATTGGTACTAAACAACTTTCTATATTAGGATAATTAAAGGTAAAGCGTATTATCTTTTTCTATATCTGAATTTACTTCATACTCCAAAGCCCTTAGAGTTCTTTCTTTGTTAATAATCGCTGTTACTTTGGGATTTTCTAATTTATAATATATTCTTTTT
>CALVKI010000106.1 GCA_944332635.1 uncultured Bacilli bacterium | reverse complement strand
CCTAATGCATTAAATTCTTTAAAATATTTTTGTGAAGAAGCAAGTGAATATCATGTTGCTTGCGCAGGTTCACTACTTGGAATAAGACTTTCTAAAACTTCTTTTCCAGTTGGTAAAGTAGACTTTTTAAATTTATATCCAATGACTTTTAGTGAATTTCTAATTGCTGATAATTCAGAAAACCTGGTTGAAGTTATGAAACAAACTAGAGAAATAAGAGAAATTCCTAAATTGTTTGAATCTCAACTTATTGAAAAATTAAAGATTTATTATATAATTGGAGGAATGCCAGAGGTAGTATATAGTTGGGTAAACGATAAAGATATAGAAAAAGTTAATAAGATTCAAAAAAATATTTTAGATTCTTATGAAAATGATTTTTCAAAGCATACAGATGCAAGTGAGGCAAATAAAGTATCGTTAATTTGGAATGGAATACCATCACAGTTAGCAAAAGAAAATAAAAAATTTGTATATCAAGTAGTCAAAGAAGGAGCCCGTGCCAGAGAATATGAAGGAGCTTTAAATTGGTTGAATGACGCTAATTTAATATCTAAGTGTTATTTAGTTAATAAATGTGCATTTCCATTAAAAGCTTATCATGATTTATCTGCATATAAGATTTATATGAATGATGTTGGGCTTTTAAGAAGAATGTCCAATTTAGATAGTAGAATTGTTTTAGATGGTAATAGACTTTTTGAAGAATTTAAAGGTTCATTTACTGAAAATTATGTTGCTAATGTGTTAAACTATCTATTGGATGAATCACCTAATTATTATACTTTTGATAGAAATGAAATAGATTTTGTAATACAAAGAAATAATAAAATAATTCCTATAGAAGTAAAATCAGATAAAAGTACTAATCATAATAGTTTAACAAAATATAATGCTAAAAATGATAATGAAGTATCATTTAGATTCTCATTAAATAATTTAAGTAAAGATGGTAAAATAATAAACATTCCACTTTATTTTATAGAGTATATTAATGAGTTGAATGTAGATTAAAAGGAAGTAGGAGAAGTATATGGATAATAAACTTAATAATATGTTAAATGAATTTTTTGCTAATACTGATGCACAAAATGATGAAGAACTTAATGAAAAATTACAAGAATTTATGGCCAAGTATAATAATGGTGAGATAGATTACACGAATACAATTTTAGATGATGCATATGAATTATTAGAACAAGCAGAAAAAGCTAAAACTAAGAATCAAGCAATTAAATTAGCAAAAAAAGCTTATGAAATGTGTCCAGATTGTTTTGATGCAATATTATTTCAAGCGGATTTAGAAGAAAATTCCATTAAAAGAGATAGATTGTTGAATGAAGGATTAGATTTTGAAAAAGATAGATTAGAAGAAGAAGGATATTTTGAAAAAGATAATATAGGACATTTCTATGGTATATTTGAAACACGACCATATATTAGAGGTTTATATAGAAAAGCTGATTATTTAATTGCTGATGGAAAAGCTAAACAGGCTAGAGATGTATGTTTAGAGATACTTAGATTAAATAATAATGACAACACTGGCGCTAGATACTTATTAATGGCTATATATGCTTATTTAGAAGAAGAAAAGGAAATGTTAAAATTATACAAAAAGTATCCAGAAGAAGCATTAGAAATGTTATTTCCACAATTCGCTCTTTATTATAAATTAGGAAAAGATAAAGAAGCTAAAGAATTATTAGAAAGAATTAACAAAGCTAATCCACATTTTATAAAATTCTTTAAGGGAACTATTAAAAGAAATGAAGATATTCCGTATAGACATTATAGCAAAGGTGATTCATCAGAAGTAATAATGTATTTTGAACAATATGATTTCTTAGTTATGACACTACCAAGTATTCGTGAGTTTTTATTAGAAAATAGTAAAAAATAAAAAAAATAAATTAATTTAACTACGCTTTGACCATCGCGAGGTGGAGATGGAACTGAGTTTGCTCCTTTTCAAACTATAGAAGAAGCACTAGCAGTTGCTAGACCTAATAGTATTATCAATATTTTACCTGGAACTTATCCAGTTACTGAACAAATTAATTTAAATATATCAGGTTTAACTTTAAAGGGAAGAACAGGTTCAACCGTTTTACTTTAAGCTCCAATAGTTCCTTTTTTATGTAATGGAAATAATATTACAATTGGTGGTTTAACCATGACTAGCGATAATCCTTATCCAGTTGAGTTTATACAAGTGGCAGGAGATAAAAATCAAATTTTAAATTGCCAAATTTATGGTCCACTTCAAGCAGGAGATTCTTCAACATGGGTAGTGAATAGGGGGATTGTAACACAAGGAAACGCCACCAATTTATTAGTACGAAATAATATTTTTCATACTCTACGACAAGCTGCTTACTTAAATCCTAATTCTACTGGAACAATTATGGATAATGTTGTATATAACACTCGTGGATATGTAGTAGACCAAGCAATATTTTTATTCTCAGGAAACTCTTGGGGAATATCAGAAAATGCTGTAGATATTGCCTTACTTGCAGGGACTACAACAGGCGCACCATATGATCCACTTTCTGCATTACAAAATAGCAACAGTTCAGCAACTATTACGGACCAACGATAGAATAAAAAAAACATCATGTAGTGAAGTCTTTTTTTGTTATAGTAAAATAGGTGATAACATGACTATAAAAGAATTAGAAAAAGCTTTATTAAATTCATATGAAAAATAACTTTGCTATGAAAAAGTTCGAAAAAATTGGACAGAAGAAAATAAAACACTAGGTATGTGTGCAATAACTTCACTAATCGTAAATGACTATTTTAAAGGAGATATGGCTAAAATAAAAGTAGATAGAATTAGTCATTATTTTAATATTATAAATGACAGTATAGTAGATTTAACAGCTTCTCAATTTAATAAGAAAATAGATTATAAAGATTATAAAATAATAAATAGAGAAGACATATTAACAGAAGATACAAATAACAGATACAAAAAACTAAAAGAAAAAGTATCAAAAGTAATTTAAAAAGTTTTCACCATGTTTTTTATTCCACTCAAAAATAGAACCAAATCAGTATAAATAAAATGGTTCTTTTTTTTGTACCTCAATATATTATAGTGGAGGTGAAAAAAAAGAATGATGATACACTAAAATTAAATGTTTCAAGTACTTTTACTTTAGTAGATAATAATGAAGCAAATATTAATTTAAATTTAGCTCCACCAACAGTGACAACAGAAGGCACAGTTACTGGTACGGTTTACGACACCACATTATTAACAGGAGCTGTTGTTCCAGGAGCAACAGTTAAAGTATTTACAACAGACGGAACTCCATATGCTCATACTATTACAGATACAAATGGTCAATATACGATTAGTGACTTACCAATGGGAATTTATACTATTGCCGCTGTAAAAGATGGAAATTACTTATCTCAAGATTTACCATTAACTATTTCCAGTACTTTACCAGTAACAATTGATTTAGTATTAACTAATAATGACAGTATTACTAAAAATATTGTCTATGGTATTGTAGATGATAATTTAACTAATTCTCCAATTGATAATGTAACAGTCTCTTTATATAAAATTGTAGATGGAGAAAAAGTATTAGTTTCAACAACTACATCTATTGCCGATGGTGAATTTATATTAGATCAAATTGCTGATGGAACATACTCATTATCTTTTTCTAAAGCAGGTTATCAAACAGTAGAAGTAAATAATGTTATATTAACTGGTAGTACTAAATTTGATGCATCAACAACTCTAACTAGTACTATTGGTACAATCAATAGTACCGTATCAGGAATTATTAAGAATGAATTAGGTATTGCAGTAGCGAATGCTTATGTAGGACTATATCAAATTGTAGCTGGAAAAGAAATATTAGTAGCAGTAACTTATACAAATGCTGATGGTAAATATATGTTTGGTAATGTAGTAGAAGGTCAATATGTAGTAAAATCAAAGTTATCTACAACACTTTAAAATGTAAACGTTTTAAGGGACAAAGTTTAAAATTTTCTGTTTTTTATGAACAAGAAATAGAAATAAATATAATTATTTATTACATTCCTACTAATATATGTATATGTCATAGGCTTTTAAAGTGTTACATTAACGGAAATATTTTAAAAATATATCGTTATAAAATCTATGGTGTTGTCATATTAGAAACAAAAACAAAAAGAATTATTGAAATTTATAAATGCTCATGAAAAACATGAGCGTTTTTATATTAATCATATAATAACTTTAGGTGTATTTATATGAAAATAAACGTTATTATTGTACATAACATTCAAGAAAATAAAATAATATATTTACAAAAAAGTCCATATAAATGACTCTTTAATTTAGTAGGTGGAAAAAAAAGTATAACTAGGAGAAAATAGTCTTGATAGTGCTTATAAATAATTAGAAGAAGAAACTAAAATTAGAAAAGAAGATAATATTTTAATTAACTTAATAAACTTTGAATATAAAAGAGTGATTAACAGTTACAAGTATATGTTGGTAAATTAAATAAACAAATAGAAGTGGTAGAAGAAGTAAAATAAGTAAATAAATTATATTGGATTATAAGTGAAAAAAAGAATGTTTTCACATTCCATATGTTGATTCATCAGAAATCTCTTCTGCATATTGGTAATTTTCATTAGGATGAAATTCCAAGTCACACATATCGATATATCCAACAATTTGTTCAGGATAAATAATACCTTGGTAATAGTTTCCGTCAACAGTTTGTCCAAATCCAGCAACAATTTGTCCTTCACATTCCTTATCTGCAGCTAATATAACCATAGCTGATACATCTCGTATGTTATTAGGACTAGCTTCAGATTGTATATAATCAACGAACGCTTGACTGCTAGTTACCATATCTTCAGTAATAGGAGAAGCAGTGGTAAATAAAATATTATTAGTATCAATGATATTAGTTCCATCTACTAATAATCCTTGTTGCATAATTGCTTGGGCATCTCCTTTGGAAGTCTCATGATAAAAATAATCAAAATTGTCAAAATCAAAAATATCTTTAATATTATCTAAACTCATTATAATCACCCTTATTTATTATTTATGATAAAATTATTATAACATACTAAATGAAAAAAGCATAGTTTATTAAAAATAACTGACACTAGAAACAAAGTTTATGCTATACTATAAGTATGAAACCTTATAAAGAGTAGTGGAGGGACTGGCCCAGTGATACTACAGCAACCTATTAAATTAGGTGCTAAAGCCTGCATGATAAGGAGCTAGAAAGCAGGTTTCAACCTGTTTTTTCTTTCTTTGGTTTCATAGGAGGAGGAAAAATGAAATTATATTCAAATGAAATTGTCTTTCGAGGACATCCAGACAAAGTCTGTGATCAAATTAGTGATGCACTATTAGATGCATATTTAAAAGAGGATAATCACTCTAGATGTGCAATCGAAGTAATGGGTGGAAAAGGGAAAATATTTATTACTGGTGAAGTAACATCCACTACAAAAGTAGATATTCCTAATGTAGTAAACAGAGTACTAAAAGATATTGGATATGAGGAAAACTATGAAATTATCAATAATTTAGGAGAACAAAGTAGAGATATTGCTTTAGGAACAAATGATGAAATTGGAGGAGCAGGAGATCAAGGAATGATGTTTGGCTATGCTTGTAATGATACAGAAGAAATGCTCCCAACTGCTATGGTCATATTACAAAAATTAAGTAAATGGTATGATGAAGAACAAAAAAATAACATTCATCTTTATCCAGATGGAAAAGCACAAATTACAGGTTATTATGATGAAAATATGAAATTGCAAAAAATAAAATATTTTACAATCTCTTATCAAAATGATGAACAAAATAGACAAGAAACAGACAAGTTAATTAAAGATAAATGTCGTGAAATTTGTCATAATTATAATATTAAAATAGAAGAATTCTTAATTAATCCAACCGGTAAATTTTTAATAGGTGGATTTGATGGTGATGCTGGGCTTACTGGTAGAAAAATAGTGGTAGACAGTTACCAATCATTTGCAAAAGTTGGTGGAGGAGCATTTAGTGGCAAAGATCCATCTAAAGTAGATAGAAGTGCAGCATATAAGGCAAGAGAAATAGCAAAACGTTATTTAAAGAAATATAATCTAGAATGGTGCACTGTACAATTAAGTTATGCTATAGGTATTACAGATCCTCTAGCAATCTATGTTGACAGCAACAAAGGAAACATTGAAGTAGAAAACTCTCTTTATAAAGAATGTACTCCTAAAAATATAATTAAAGACTTAAACTTATATCATACTTGCTATGAAGAAAAAGCAAGATTTGGTCATTTTACAAATTAAACAGTTCCAAGAACTGTTTCAGACTGTTGACAAATAAATTTGTTAATAGTCTTTTTATTTTTCTAATAATCTGCTATAACAAAAAAGTAAGGTTGCTTATAATATCCGATTTTTTAAGCTTACTAACCTTACTTTTTTTGTGCCAAAATGATATAATTATTATGGATATTATAAGATAGAGGTGATAAAATGGCCGATATGCATTTTTAGCACATACGTTTGCTTATTCACCAAATATTGAAAGGAATCTTTTAGATATATTAAAAAACTATAAACTAGATGGATTAGAATGCTTTTACACTACATTTACAGAGGAAGAATCAGACTACCTAGTAAATTTGTGTAAAGAAAAGGGACTATATATGAGTGGAGGTAGTGACTTTTATGGAACTAGGAAAGTAGATCATTTCTTAGAAATTGGAAGAGGTAATCTACAAATAGATGAAAAAATAATAGAACCATGGATCAAACAATGTATTAATAATTATAGAAGGAGTAAATAATATGCAAATTAATTATTCAGATCAACCTGTAATCACAGGTAAAAAGTCAATCTTTTTAGCAGGTCCAACTCCAAGAGGAGAAAATCAAATATCTTGGAGAAAAGAAGCCTGCGCAATTTTAGAAAAATTAAATTTTGATGGAGTTGTTTATGTACCAGAATATTCTACATGGCATCCAAAAGAGGATTATACCGACCAAGCAATGTGGGAACGACTTGCCTTAACAGAAGCAACCGTAATATGTTTTTGGGTACCAAGAACTTTGCCAGATATGGCAGGGTTTACTACCAATGTAGAATTTGGTTACTGGCTTCCTACAAAAAAAGTAATATATGGTAGACCAGACTATGCCAAAAAAATAAAATATTTAGATTAGCTATATGAATTAGACTACAATAAAAAGCCAATTAATGATTTAGAAAAATTATTGACAGAAACAATCAAAATGGTAGAGGAAAAGGAAGAAAATGAAAGTAAAAAATAATTATAATGAATGCATCATAAATTTTGCCTGCCCTATAGAAAAATATTTTTGATTAACTCCAAAACATAATACACTTTCCTATATAGATAAACTATTAGAAGAAAAGCATCCGGAAAATGTAGTAGTTATTTTATTTGATGGACTAGGTCCAAGTATTTTAGATAGAACACTAGAAGAAGACGGTTTTTTAAGAAAATATGAGCTAAAAGAACTAACTACTGTCTTTCCAGGAACGATAACAGCAACAACAACAGCAATACAGACCGGACTGAATCCAAGTGAACATGGTTATCTAGGATGGAATGTCTATATAGAGCCAATTGATAAAGTAATAATTCTTTATTTAAAATCAGAAAAAGGAAAAACTACTAAAGATAAAGATTTTTAAAATTGAAAGATAAATTTTATAAATTAAAATCAATTTCAGAACAAATTGAAAAACAAGGATTAGGAAAAGGAATAGGAATAGAATTATTTCCTTTTCAAAAGACAATTTATAATGAACTAGATGATATGCTAGAACAAATTAGTAAATTTACTAAAGAGTCAGGTAAAAATATATTTATGCTTACGATACAGAACCAGATCATACTATACATGAATATGGGCTGACAGTATAGAAACAAAAAGAATTTAAAAGATTATTTGATAATTACTTTGGAAAAAAATTTAAGTTATATAACAAAAAAGAAATAATAAATGATAATTTATTTGGACCAGGAGAATATCATCATTATTTAAAGATAATCTAGGAGATTTTCTAGCTATAGCCGAAAATTCTAATAAATGTTTCATAATGAAATGTAATGATATTTTAGTATCTCAACATGCTGGATATACAGATGATGATATATATATTCCAATAATCGTAATTGATAAAATTTATAATTGTAAATGATGTGAGACAAGATTTATAAAAAATAAATATCAATATGATATAGTTACAATGTAATTATTGAATATTGTTTTTTCTATAATCCGTTGTCTCATTTGAAGCGGGGAAAGCCAATTTAATGTTTGTATAGAAATGTTGTTTGAACGTTTTAGATAAGATTTCATTTGTTTTAATAAATCTTCATATAAATAAAAACTAATATATGAATAAAATCTTTGTTAATAGTTTTTATGCGATTTTTCAACTTTATCGTTATATCTTGGAGTTCTAGGCTTAATTTATGAGTTATATTTGTTTTCTTAGTATAAATAAATTCTTGGCCATTATCAGTTTGAATTATTTCAGATTTATATCCAAAGTAGATAATAGCCCTTTTAACAAAATCAACAGATGAATATAAAAACTTTTCCTTATAAGGATAGCTAAATCATTCATGAGATGCTTCATCAATAACTGTATATTGATAAAATTTATTAGGTAATTAGCCAACGTAACATTTTTTAGGAACCTATTTAGAATACTTTTCATTATTAACATTGTATTTAAGTTTTTTTAATAATCCAAAACAAAGAGCAAGCATATTTAGAGACTCTTAACTTTCCATAATGTTCGCAAAGAAAAATATTAAGATTTCTTCTAATATAATTTCTAATCCAAAACAATTCTTCTTCAAGATGAACATTAAGATGATTTGAAAGAGGTCTATGAGATTTATCTATTAATGATTTTTTAGTACCATCAAAATTCCTATTCCAATGCATAAGGGAAGATTTAGAAATTATATATCTTCTGCATACAAAAGATACAGAATAACCATTTCTATATATTTTTATAGAATAATATTTCATGTTTAATTCATGTGAAATATAATGTTGAATATGTGATATACTTATCATAAACAATAAGCCATTTCGTATAATTTCTGTTTTTCAATTAATATTTTATACGACTTATTGCTTTTTTCTATATAGAAAAAAGCACATCAATCGTAACTGTCTGTAAATTTGGAAGAACAATTTTATTTAATATTGTAATTAATTTAAATATCTACTCATGCTAAGCAAACTAGTCGAATTTATTTAAAAAACAATCTAAAGGTAAACGTCATTATAAATGAATAATTGTGTGTGAAACAAAGTTAAATAAAATTATTTATATATTATGTTCTTGAAATTATTTATACAAAAAAATAGATTAATTTATCTAAATTTTTAAAGATTGAGGAAACTCAGTTCTTTTTATCATAATTATAATATCATAAATTTTATAATTTGACAAAACTTAGATAATCACTATAATTAATATTTTTTTACATAAATAATTGCTTAATCATAAAAGTTGTATTATGATAAATTTATTCAGGAGGGATAATAATGAAACCAACACATATTGCAATTATTATGTTAAGGCACTATATTTCAGAAGGAAATTTTGTATATAATTTTAGTCATACAGTATTAGGTACTATAGATGAAAAAAATAAAATATTTAAAGATGGTAATGACAATGAGTATCTTCCAATAACAGATACATCAATATTAACATCAGAAATACCATATGGATATGACAATATTATTTCTATCGATGATCTTAAAGAAATGTTAGGTAGTGAGATGCCATTAGAACGAGCTGTAAAAGAATATGAAAAGGAAAGGAAAAAATGGTTTTATTATGTAGGAAGAAAAAAAACTGGAGAAGTTATAACAGTCATGTTCGATTTAAATCAGTTAAAATGTGAAGATGATTATGAAAAGCGTTTTACACTAGAATCAACAGAAGAAAGTTTATTTTTACAAGCTGAAGATGATATAGATGATATAGATTCAAAAATCACATCATTAGCAATTGATATAGAAAATGATATTTACACACGAGAAGAGTTAGAAACAATTAAAGAGAACTTAGAATATATAGATGAAAATATAGACGATGTCAAAAAAATCATTGCAGAAAAAATGGTTCCAACACATACAGTATCTAACAAAGGAGAACAGTTAGAAACAGATATTGTCGGAGGGACGTTGTTAAACATTAATGATGTGTATTCTAAAGTAACAAAGACATTAATAGCTCAGGATGAACCAGCAAGAAGAATGATTGTAGAAATTGTTAGAAAAGAACAAGATAAGCGCCTGAAACAAGAAGCTATTTTATTAACAGGCTCTACTGGAGTAGGAAAAACAGAATTAATGAGGTTGATTGCTAAATATTTAGATAAACCATTTTTAAAAGTAGATTCAACCCAATTAACAATACCAGGTTATTCAGGGACAGACATTGAAGAAGAATTATGGAGACTATATGAAAACTGTGGAAAAGATAAAGAAAAAGCAGAAAATGCAATCATATTTTTTGATGAAATAGATAAAAAAGGATCAGAGAAAAAAGATGACATTAGTGGACAAGGTGTATTAAACGTATTACTGTCTTTTATTACGGGGACAGAGTACATGGCAACAGCCAATATGAAAGATCCAATTAAGAGCGTAAGGATTGATACTAGTAATATGACAGTCGTTCTAGGTGGTGCCTTTACCGATGTATATGAAAAACACAATACCAAAATTAGTGGTTTTATTAGAGATAACGATGAAGAAAAAAAATTACCAACTATGCAGGATTTTATAAATAAGGGCATGATGACAAATGAATTCATGGGGCGAACATTAATTGTTAAAATGAATAATTTACATGTAAATGACTTAAAAAGAATTCTGTTAGAGTCTAATGAGTCGGCAATTCTAATCCAGCAACAAATATTTAACAAATTAAATGTTAAATTAACTTATACCGACGGATACATTGATGCTTTAGCACAAGATGCCTATGAAAAAAAGACGGGAGCTCGTGGATTAAATACCAAAGTAGATGATACTACCTGGTGTTGTTTTGATGAAGTGTATTCAAACCCTGGAGTTTATGAAAAAGCAATATTAACAGAAGAAACTGTAAAAGATCCAAGACAATACACATTAGTAAAAAAGATTAAATAATCATATCAAAGTAGAAACAGTAAAAAATAATAAAACTATCTTTAAGAAGGGAAAATATGACTATTGAAGAAAAGTTAAATAAATTAAATATAAATTATGAGAAGGTAGAACATCCTACTGTATATACTGTTGAAGCAGCAAAAGAAAAAGTTCCAAAAATTGAAGGGCTTGGTTGTAAAAACTTATTTTTTAAAACTCAAAAAAAAGAGCTATTCTTATATACTTTACCAGAAGATAAACAAATAAATTTAAAAAGTCTATCAGAGCAGTTACAAGTAACAAGATTTTATTTTGCATCTTCTGAAACTTTAGAATCTGTATTAGGCATAATACCAGGTTCAGTAAATCCGCTAGCTATTATGAATGATACAGAAAGTATTAGTACATCCAAATAGAAATACTGCAACAAATTCTATAGAATATGAAGATTTAATAAAATTTATTGAAAGTGAACATCATAAAATAATAGAAATATAAAATGTGATAGTATGCATTTAGAAAGAAAAACAATAGAAAAAGATGAACAATATTTAAGACGGATATCTAAACCAGTAGACTTTAAATTAGATGGTTGGAAAAAAGTTATAGAAAAATTAGATTATTTTTGTAAAAATGATGATTCAAACATGATGGCCTTGGCACCAGTAAGAATACCTCTATGATTAATTTATTTAAAAAAGACAGATTTAAATAGATCAGAAGCCTAAATTAAAATTTCAACCACACCATCTGGTGCGGTTGAAATTTCAATTTAGGAAAAAATAAAGCAAAATCGCTTTATTTTTTTTGATTAAGAACAAATTCTACTAAAGCTTTAGCCGAATACGTTTTAATGTTTTCTTCTTGCTTTTTAGTAATGGTATCTTGCAATGTTTTACTAGCAAGTAATTTTTTTGATTGAATAACTAAATCAGATACATTAGTTGCTTTAAGACACATTTGGTTATTAAAGAAGAATTTCATATTATAATCCTCAACTCCAGGAATTGGCATCATAAGAATTAAAGGTTTTCTAAGTTCAGCAACTTCTGTAGTAGTAACACCACCAGGTTTAGAAATTACAATTGTACTAGCTTTCATATATTCACTCATATTATTAATAAAACCTTTAACAATCAGTAATTCATTATCAATATCTGAAAGTTCATTATACAATTTATGATTATTACCACAAATAACTACTATATAAGTATTAGGAATTTCCTCAAGCATTTGTTTAACAACTTTCTTAAGATTTCCAAACCCCATACTACCAGAAGTAAGTAAAATCATATCTTTATCTCTTGGGATATCATCAGATATCTCTTGATCTAAGAATTTAGAAGAAATAGAAATACCAAATGGAAGAATAATTTCTTCTTTAAAACCACCATCAATAAATCTTTGTGTTAACAGAGGACTAGTAATTACAAAATAATCAGGATCAGTTTCTGACCAAAAAGGAATACATTCATAATCAGTCGCAACATTGATAAAATGAATTGGATGCTCTTTTCTTACGGCAGTAAGACCTAAACAAGGAAATAAGTGAGTACCAATTGCTAAATCATATCGATTATCTTTCAAAAAACAATATAATTTGTCTTTTACCAGTTTGTTAAGTCCATAAATAAGACTAGGCATTTTAGTTTTACTGTACAATTCTCCTAATTTATAAACGCTACCAAAAACTTTACCATTTCCTTTAGTAGAATCTAAATATATTTTTTCTGCAATATCAGAAGCATGTTTTCCAATTAAATCAAAGTAATCAACAATATCACAAGTAACATTATATTTTTCAAACTCTTCTTTAATATAATTAGCACAGGCATTATGACCACCACCAGTTTTGCAAGAAAAAACAACTATTTTCACTGTTTATCACCTCAACTATTATTGTATATTTTTAAATATTCTTGATTAATGGATTTATCTAAAAGAATGTCACATTCTAAAGAAAATATTACAATTAATAAATTTTGCTAAAATTATAATCAACTTAATAATCTAAATAGATATGAATAAATTAACTTCAAGTAAAAGATAGATAAAACTCTATTAGGGTAAACAGACATAAACATTAATATTAAACCCAAACAAAAAAATTAAGCCATAAAAGACATTATAAGGACCTATGAGCAATAGTGAATGATTCATGAATATGTCATAATTTTATAAATGAAAACTTCCTCTACAATCCACCCGATAAAACTCCTACAATGAAATCACAAATAAATAATAAATTGTTCCCTTATAAACATCACCAGTAGTATATCATATATTGAGCTGAAAAGAAAGCTACCATAAATCTAGAAGAACATTGTCAAAATAAATATCAAAAGTTATAATAAAAAGGAAAGAGAAAAAATATGAATTGTTAATATTTGATTTAGATGATACTTTAATTGCTAATGATGAAAATGTACGTTATGTATTCCAAAAGATAACTGATCTATTAGGATATTCGTATAGTGATGAATTATTAAAGATTGGCGCAAATTTGACAAACAATTATGGTTAGATTTTTATAATGAAAAGACTGAAGTTACTTATAAAAAAGATAAACGGAGATTTGCACCATTCATTCAAAGTATTAAATATAATCAAATTTTTAAAACTAATCTTTCTATAGAAAAATCATTAGAAATAAATCCTAAATTTATTAAATGGTTAAAAAACGATGGTTCTGATTCGCGACATTCAGAAGTACAAGGATTGGTGAACTCAGAAATTGATATATGCTAGTATAATAGAGAAGAAAAACTAGCCCTGATGGATTGTAGTTTAATGATAAAAATATACACATAAAAAGAATTACTAAAAGATTATAAGGAGTAAATATGAAAGTAATTAGTCTAACTGAACCTTTTGCAACTCTAATTAAAGAGCATAAAAAACAAATAGAAACAAGAAGTTGGAAAACATCCTATAGAGGAGAATTATATATACACGCTAGTAGCACAAGAATTCCAAAAGAATGGATGAAAAATATAAAATTAATGAGTTTGATAGAAGAAAAACTATCTTTTGGAAAAATTATTTGTAAGTGTAAGCTAGTAGATTGTATTGAAATGACAGAAGAATGGATTAATAAAATAAAAGTAGAAAAACCACAAGAATATTTATGTGGTATATATGAAAAAGGTCGCTATGCATGGATATTGGAAGATATAGAAATATTATCAAAACCAATTAAAGCAAAAGGACATTTAGGAATTTGGAATTATGAATAAAGCCTTAAAGAAAGGTAAAAATTTATATTTAAATGAAATATAGATGAATGAATTAAAAGTTATTCTACAATAGTTTTAGACTTCTCTATACCAGAAGAGTTGAGTAAACAAATTTCAAGAGCAACTGAAGAAAATTCCTTTTTCCTAAAATCATCAGCAAATATTGATGAAGAAGGAAGAAAATATCCAGAAACATACTTTGCGCTAGAAAATACCAAAGATGAAAATTTTCTATATAAGATATTAGGTTTATATTCATTTGGAAGTTGCTATATATCTGCATAAGTAGTAGAAGAGATTTATTTAAAAACGGAAAAAGAAAAAATGATGATAAGAGGATAACATACAAAAAAGTAATAACTTGCTTTTTGTGTAAAGAAAACTTATGAACAGAATAATAGAAACATTTTTAAGTGAAAAAGGATATAGAGAAAGAGAAGATATTCTAGGAATAATTTTATATGGTAGTTCTACACATCATACAGCAATACGTTTTTCAGATATAGATTTGTTGATAATAACAGAAAATATTCTATGTTATGATAAGAACAGAATAAAGAAAAAATAGCTACCCATTCTGCAAAATTTCCAGAGTTTTATAATCTATTATAAGAAACTTCTAAAGACTCTCCGTTGTTTAACTATTTTTATTACAACTTATTAGAGGAAATAAGGAAAGAATACCACGGAGAAAAAGGCTATTCAAAATTGCCTGCTACAAAAATTTTAAAATTATATTGAAATGAAGAACATGCAACAAAGTATTACTGCGTAACACTATCACCACGAGGATTTAGAAATATTTATTTAACACTATTAACAGAAGGATATGAAACGGAACTTTTTGAGTCTTTATCATCAAATCTCTCTCCTAAAGAAAAACAAAGAATAACTTCCTATCAGAAAAGTTGAGCAGAAATTAGGTATCAAAGTACAGTTGTAAATACTTCGCTAAATAAATATTTATCCCACAAAGAAGAAAATAAGAAGGATAGTACTAGTATTTATTATTTGACGTTAGAAAAGATTAGAAATTTTTACTGTGACATCAAAGCTTAGATAGTTATGATATAATAGATAATGAATATGAAGAAGAATTTCAAATGAAGTTCTTTGAGTGTTTAACAACACCAAAAGAAGAACATATCAGAAGATTATTTCAATATGTAACAGAAACATTAAATATGAATTATAAAGAATATAAAGTTTATGAACTAACCGGTTAACAGAAAGGAATGAGGAATATGATAACAGTAAATTGTCAAAGTAGCATAAAAATAGTTGAAGAAAAAATAATATATTTTGATCCTTTAAAAGTAGAAGAAAATCACGATGCAGATTTGATTGTTATTACCCATACTCACTGGGATCATTTTTCAAAAGAAGATATTTTGAAAGTGAAGAAAGATATTACCAAGATTATAGGACCGAATGATATTAAAGAAAGTTTGTTAGAAATGGGTATTAAAGAAGAAAATATCATTACAATGTCTCCATATCAAGAATTAATGATAGATAACAACATAATAAAAACTGTTCCAGCATACAACAAAGAAAAAAACTATCATCCAAAAGAAAATAATTGGCTAGGCTACTTATTAACAACAAGTAATAAAACATATTACATAATGGGAGATACAGATGATCTAGAAGAAAATCAAAATATAAAATGTGATGTATTATTTATTCCTATTGGTGGTACTTATACTATGGATGCAAGAGAAGCAGCTATATTCACTAATAAATTAAAACCAAAAATAGTAGTACCCATTCACTACGGATTAGTTGTAGGAACAAAAGAAGATTTAAGCACATTTAAAGAAAAAATAAAAAAAGATATAAAAATAGAGGAAAAACTACTGACTTTATAAAGTGCCTCTTTTTTGTTTATCTTGAAAAAAAGGAGTAATTATGATAAAATCATAACCAATCAAGAGTAAGTGGGTGATAACATGTTAGACTTAGAAAAAAATAAAAAAACAATTATGAAATTAATATTATTCACAGTAGTAGTTATTTTTATCTTTATCAATATTTCTTATATTTTGACATTTATTAAGTACATAATTACAATATTTATGCCTTTTATCATTGGTGCTATGATAGCTTTCATATTAAATGTATTATTAAATGTAGTAGAAAACAAATGGTTTGCAAAACTAAATAATAAAAGGTCTAAAATATGGAAAAAGATAAAAAGACCAGTATCATTAATAACAACATTTATTATCATTATAGCACTTCTAACTTTAGTGTTAGGACTTGTAATTCCTCAATTAAAAAATACGGTAGAATTATTCACAGAAAATTTTGATTCTTATCAAAAACAAAGTATAGAAGTATTAGAAAAAATAGGAATAAAAGAAAAAGAAATTAAGAAAATTAATAAAGAATTATCTAATTTAGAAAAAGAGGTGACCACATATTTTTCTGAAAATAAACAAGAAATTATGCAAACTACTGTAGGTATCGCCAGTACTGTAATAGGAACTATAACTTCTTTAGGAATAGGAATTGTATTTGCTATTTATGTCTTATTAAAAAAAGAAGATTTAAGTAGACAATTAAAAAAACTAGCTAGAGCATATTTATCTGAAGATAAACAAAAAAAATTAGTAGAAATAAGTGGATTATCCAATAGAACTTTTGGTAATTTTATAAGTGGTCAATTTATAGAGGCTATTATTATTGGTGTATTATGTTTTATAGGTATGATGATTCTAAGAATTCCATATGCCGCAACCATCTCTGTATTAGTTGGTTTTACTGCCTTAATTCCAGTTTTTGGAGCTTTTATTGGAACTATCTTCGGGGCATTTCTAATTTTAATGGTAGATCCAACCAAAGCACTGATATTTATCATCTTTATTTTAATATTACAACAACTAGAAGGAAATCTAATTTATCCAAAGGTAGTAGGAACTTCAGTTGGTCTTCCAGGTTTATGGGTTTTAGTAGCAGTAACTGTAGGTGCTAGTGTTGCAGGGATTTTAGGAATGTTATTAAGTGTACCAATTTGCTCTATTGTATACAGTATCACAAGAACAAATGTAAATGATAAAATAGATAAAAAGAATATGGAAAAAATTAAAATAGAAGAAAAGAAAAAGAGAATTGCTTAATAAAAGTTCTCTTTTTTCTTTAAATAATCTAAAAAAGCTCGACACCCTAATTCAATTTCTTGATAAGTAAGAGAAAAATCTCCTGTATACCAAGGATCAGCGATATCTTTTTTTAATGAAGTAAAATCTAAAATACGGTGTATTTTAAGCTCGTTATCATAGATAAATAAATTTCTCATCAAACGACAATTTAAAGAATCTACACTAATAAAGTAATCAAAGTTATGATAATCCTCTTTTACTAATTGAATAGCTTCTCTAGAAGTATACGGAATATGATGTTTGTTTAGTTCAAGAATTGTACCAGAATGAATAGGGTGTCCTAATTCTTCATCACTAGTTCCACGTGATTCTACATAAATATGATGATTTAAATTTTCTTTTTTAATCATATCTTTAAAAACAAACTCTGCCATAGGGCTTCTACAAATATTTCCAAGACAAACAAAACATACTTTAATCATTATCATCACCCTCTATTAAACAAAATATCATATATTTTTAAAACAAGAAAGAATAGTTATGTTATAATTAGTATAATAGATAGCAAAATAAAATGAAAGGGTAATCAATATGAAGAATATAGAACATGTAAAAGGAATACTAATAACTCCAAATGGTGAAAAATACTCATTTGGAAAACACAGCTATGAATCTGTAGCAAAGCGAACAGATGAAAATTATCATGACTCAGCATTCAATAATGAAATATTACCACAACCATGGTTTAAAAAATTACAAGAAGAACTAGAATTTGAGTACACATCTGATACAATTCACAGACAATTAATCACCATGGCATCAAAAGGAATTATTGTTTTATTGAATGGAAGTAGTACCAGTCAACAAGGAGAATACAATGTTTATTATATACATACACCAAAAACACTATTTCCTGCTCAAAAAGAAGTATTTGAAAAAGATTATTTATCATTCAAAGAATTGATAGAGAGAAAAAATGCCTATTTCGAAGCAGCTGTAGTTGATGAAAATGAAAATTATGTTTGGAATGACTTTATTTATAATTTAGACGAATTTTATGATAGAATGAATTTAAATAGAGAAGCATACCAATGGAAAGGAAGATAAAAAGAAAAATATATGAAAGAAAGCTATCGAAAAGATATAAGAACTATTATCAAAGAATTAAACAGCAATGAAAAAATAGGTTTAACTACGACTGAAGTGAAAAAGAAACAAGAACAATATGGATTTAATGAACTAAAACAAAAACCTAAAAAGACCATCATGAAGATGATTATAGAACAGTTAACAGACAAAATGATTATAATTCTTTTAATTGCTTCATTATTATCTTTTGTATTAGGAGAAACATTAGAAGGAATAGTCATTCTATTTATTATTGCTATTAATATAATAATTAGTGTAATACAAGAAAAAAAGGCAAGTGACGCTTTAGAAGCTTTAAAAAACATGAATGCTCCCTATACTATAGTATTAAGAAATGGAAAAAAAGAAAAAGTATTAGCAAAAGATCTAGTTCCAGGGGATATTGTATATTTAGAAGCTGGAAATATTATCCCAGCAGATATTAGATGGCTAGAAGAACATGAGATTTTAGTGGATGAATCTGCTTTAACAGGTGAAAGTGTTCCAGTAGAAAAAGATAAAGATTACATTAGTGAAAAAGAAGAACCATTAGGTGAAAGAAAAAATATGGGATTTTCTTCTACTATTATAAATAATGGTACGGGTGTTGGTGTAGTAACTAATATTGGTATGACAACAGAGATTGGAACAATAGCCAAATTATTGGATAGTGATGATAATTTAGAAACACCATTAAAACAAAAATTAAATAAAATAGGAAAATATTTAAGTATTTTAGGCATTATCATCAGTATTTTAATTTTTATCATAGGAATTATCCATGGTCAAAATTTGATTAGCATATTAATGATTGCTGTATCACTTGCTATATCAGTAATACCAGAAGGCTTACCAGCAACAGTAACTGTGGTAATGGCTATTGGTGTCCAAAGAATGGCTGAAAAAAGAGCACTTGTAAAACAACTTCCAGCAGTAGAAACCTTAGGTAGTGCTACTGTAATTTGTACGGATAAAACCGGAACATTAACTGAAAATAAAATGACGGTAACGGAATATTATACAGCTGATAATTTACTAGGTTCTAAAGAAAATAACTTAACAGATTTATTAGTATATTGTAGTATACTATGTAACAATGCTAGTATCATAAAAGGAGAAATTCAAGGTGATCCAACAGAAGGTGCCTTATTACAATTTGCAGAAAAAAACAAATATAATATTGAAAAAATAATCAAAGAAAATAAAAAAGATTATGAAAAACCTTTTGATTCAGATAGAAAATTAATGACTGTAGTATGCAAAGATGAGCAAGGTAAGAAAACAGCATATATTAAAGGAGCGCCAGAAGAATTAATTAAGAAATGTAATTATGCATTTATTGATGGAAAAAATAAAAAAATAACAGAAAAAGATAAAGAGATAATCATAAAAAAATGTGACTATCTTGCTGATAATGCTTTAAGAAGCTTAGGTTTTGCCTATAAAACTACCAAGCTTTCAGAAAAAGAAGTAGAAGATGATTTAATATTTTTAGGTATCACTGGAATGATTGATACTCCAAGAAAAGAAGTAATGGCATCGATTAAAAGTTGTCATGAGGCTGGAGTAAGAGTAATAATGATTACTGGAGACCATAAAAAAACAGCAGTCGCAATTGCAAAACAATTAGGTATTTACAATGATTCTGATTTAGCTGTAAATGTAGAAGAATTTCACAAAATGACACGAGAAGAGTTACATAAGAAGTTACCCAAAATTAGTGTTTTCTCAAGAGTAAGCCCAAAAGATAAATTAGATATTGTAAATGCTTTACAAGAACAACAAGAAATTGTAGGTATGACAGGAGATGGAGTAAACGATGCCCCAGCATTAAATACTGCTGATATCGGTATTGCTATGGGGAAAAACGGAACAGATGTCGCAAAAGATGCCGCTGATATGTTACTTTTAGATGATAATTTTAAAACAATTGAAGTGGCAATTAAAGAGGGAAGAAGAATTTATAGAAATATTCAAAAAGTAATCCAGTTTTTATTAACAGGAAATATTGCTGAAGTATTAACGATTCTTTTAGCTATGGTCTTCAATTTAAAAGCACCAATACTGGCAGTACACATTTTATTTGTAAATTTAATTACAGATACCTTACCAGCTTTAGCTTTAGGAGTAGACCCTGCTAATAAAAATACAATGAAACACCCACCAACAAAAAAAGGTACTTTGTTTGAAAAAGGAATGATTTTTAATATTGTATATTATGGTGCTTTATTAACATTACTTTCATTTACTGCATATTTTATAGGACTACAAGAAAGCTATGAAACTGCAATTACTATGACATTCATTACTTTATGTTTATCACAGATTGTTCATGCTATGAATCAACATTCTAATACAATATCCTTCTTTTCAAAAGAACAACCAAAAAACAAAATGCTATTTTTAGCAATGTTGGCATCAGTGTTAATATTATTGACTATAATCTTTGTACCAACACTAAGTCAATTTTTCTCAATTGTACCATTAAATAGTACTCAATGGTTAATAGCGGTAGGACTATCTTTTACACCATTAGTTATATCAGAAATCATAAAATTCTTTGCCCCAAAAGAAGAAAAATAAAGGAGTAAAAATATGAAAAAATTAGTAAACACAGCATTTATTTATGCAATAATCGCAATGATTTGCGGAGTAATATACAGAGAAGGAAGTAAATTTTTAGAACTTACACAGAGAACTACTTGGAGTCTAACACATACCCATTTCTTTGTATTAGGTATGATTTTCTTTCTAATCATTCTATTATTGGAAAAGAATTTTCATTTAACTAAAGATAGAAAATTCAAGTTGTTTTATATTACGTATAATGTAGGATTAATAGTAACAGGAATCATGTTATGGATAAGAGGAATCTTTGATATTACAAAGAATCTATCTATTACATATGACAAGATAATTAGCGGAATTAGTGGCATTGGTCATATATTATTAGGAGCAGGAATAATAATATTTTTTATCATATTAAAAAATGCTATAAAGGAAAAAGGTAGGAAACTATCTTTTTTTGTAAAGTGATAAAATTGACTAATTATTAAAGATATGATATAATACGCTAAACAAATTAGGGGGGATAATATGAATACATTAACAGAAGTAATTAATAAAGGTGTGCCAGTAGAAACTCCTATTACTTTAAGTACTAATGACATATTAAAAATTTGTGAAAATAAAGAACAACTACAAGATATTATAAAAAGAAACTTTGAAAAATATATGAAATTTTTAAAAACTAAAACACCAACAGAAGATATCGAAATATTTAATACACTAGGTATAATAACGGATAAAAATTCTTTAGAAAAAAAGTTTTGTTTTGCACCTTCCGGATTTGTGGCATCAATTTTTGTTAACTTAAATGTAGATAATGTTTGCAGAATTCAACAAATACAAGCACCTATAATGAGTTTTACACAAGAAGAATTAGAAAAATATATTCAAGAAAAATCTTATCCTAGATTAGAAAAACTATCTCAAGTACAAAGTGAAAAAGAATTACGAAAAGAGTTCCCAACATTATATATTAAATACAAAGAACATGATGGACTAGTAAGAGAAATTTCCAAAAGTTTAAAAATACTTAAGAGAAGTAATGCTTCAATATTAATAAAATTACAAGTAAATAAACAATTAATAGATTCTCTAAACATATTAGGTATTAAAAATGAAGAAGAATTACAAAAAAGTGGTGGCATATTACCTATAGATAGCTTTTGTACACGATATAGGACATGCCTACAAGGGTTAGTAGATAATGCCGAAGAGATTATTAACTATATAGTTACTCATCCTATAAATTTAAATCAACTATCTCAAGAAGATAGTGAAAAAATATCTTTATATGTTGCTAATCAATTTTTAAGAACTTGTGAAATGGTAGAAGAAAAAGATAAACAACGCTATTTATATTTAATAACTACATACTTTAATGAAAATAGTAAAAGAAAAACAGATGATAAAACTTCCATTGTAATTGGTAAAGTAGAAAATAATGCTATAGGATTAAAAACTAAAGGGCACATAATAACACCAAAAAAAGTATATGAAAGATATAAGAAACTTGTTATAGAAAACCCAGAATTACATGTTGTAGATTTTAATACTATCGATTTTTCTGGAATGAGTTTACAACAAGTAGAAGAGTTCATGATAGAATATATGAAAGACTTAAAAGCAAATTGGGAAATCATTCCAAATAGTCAATTAAAAAATGAATTAACAACATATTTTCCAAAAACTTTATCAAATCTAAGTGAAGAAGAAAAAGAAAGACGAAAACAAAAACTATTAGATTTATATATAGATAAAAAAGAGTTTTACGACTCTACTGATCCATTCTTTAGAATTGTTGGAAAAAATACATTTGAAGGCTATATAGGACATATATATACTAATGGAACAGTTGTATTAGATAAGTTTTTTGAAAACCAAGAAACTGGTAGAGTAGCAAATGGTGAAGCGATTTATGTTATGAATATAAGTGATTTCTATCGCCTTTCAAATCTTCCAAAGCAAGAATTAATTTATAATCCAAATTGTAAAAGAATTTATCATACTGGCGATTGGAAAGAGCTTGTTAAAGAAAAAATAGAGGGAACTACTACAACTAAAACTGCCGAAGAATTAAAATGTTTAATTAAATCAGGTAAAGTTGGAGAATAATAATTCAATACCAAATAAGTATTGAATTTTTTTATGTTTATAATTAGCACTCTGTGTAGTTGTCAATGATGTGAGACCAAAAAGTCGTAAAAAATATTAATTAGGAAGCTGTGCGTTAGCACAAGCTTCTTTTAAAATATTTCTTTTTTCAATAGGCGAAATCCAACCTAGTACTTGCATTGGAATATTATTAGAACGATTTAAATAACTTTTCATTTGGTTTATTAAATCATCGTAAGAATAAAATTTTAAATAATTATAAAATCTATTTTGATCATTTCTATGACTGCGTTCA
>CALVKI010000105.1 GCA_944332635.1 uncultured Bacilli bacterium | reverse complement strand
TGAAGATTGAATCTAACCATTCAAAATGCTCTTTGAAAATCTATATACACAACAAACGGAAAATCTATTGACTGGATTTTACTAATTGCTATAATGAAGAAAAAGAACCATCACTTTGATGATTCTTTACGGAAGGTAAAAATTACCATTTACACAACTTTTTCGAAAGTCTCGAAATTAAAGATTAATTCTTTTTTTTGCTTTTTTTCCCTGATACGTATTTCTTCTTTTCATTTCTTTATCAATATCATTTAGTACACAAAACTTTTTTATTAACCATTTTGGTTCGACTAAATCATCTGATTTTGGATCTCCTGTAATTCTATGTATTACTATTTCTGGTCTTAGTAACTCTAATTGATCTACCACAATCTCTATATATTCTTCTTTACTTAATATTTTAAACTTTTTTTCTTTATATAGTTTTTCTAAAGGTGTTTCTTTTAATATACTTAACATATGTATTTTTATACCTTGAATATCTAATTCGTTTAAATATTTTATTGTATTTAACATATCTTCTCTTGTTTCATATGGTAGTCCATTAATGATATGCACCACTACATTAATATTTCTTTTTCTTAGTTCTTTGACCATTTTTTCAAAGCATTTTATATTATGACAACGATTAATTAATTTTGCAGTTTTTTCATTTGTTGTTTGTAAACCTAATTCTATTGTTAAAAATGTTTTTTTGTTTAATTCTTCTAAATAATTTAAACATTCTTGTGATATTGCATCTGGTCTTGTTGCAATATTTAAACCTATTACATTTTCAAATGATAATACTGTTTCATATAGATTTTTTAGTGTTTCTATATCAGCATAAGTATTTGTTCGAGCTTGAAAATAACCTATATATTTTGCTACAGGCCATTTTTTTAGCATTAATTGTCTTATGGTTTCAAATTGTTTTTTTAGGGAATCTTCTTTTTTTCCAGCAAATTCTCCACTTCCTGTTTTAGAGCAGTAGATACATCCACCATACCCAACAGTTCCGTCAATATTTGGACATGTAAACCCTGCATTTAGACTTATTTTAAATACTTTTGAGTTGAATTTCTGTTTATAATAATAGTCTAGGGTGTGATATCTTTTGTTAGTATTTGAATATATAAAATTATTCATATTATACCTCGCTTATTGTATATAAATATAGTGATTTTAGGAAGGTCCAGGGATTTAATAGAATTTTCTTTTTTAGATTTCTTTTATTATCTATAATTTCTTTTATAAAATTTTTTAATTGATTAATTTCTTTAGAATTTTCTTTTTTTAGTTTCTTTTTTAATTCTTTATTAAATGATCTTTCTGAATATATTTTTGTATCATTAAGATCAAAGTCTTTTGCTAATTCTTCCATAATTTTTAGTTCTAGTTTATCAATTATTTTTTGAGATCGAATATCTGATAAATTAATTAAATTTTTAAAATTTTCCATTATTTTTTTATTATCTATAATATTTTCTAATAAATAAATAAATGTTTTAAAATATTTTTGTTTATTTTTTTCTATTGTATTTTTTTTAAAAGTGTATTTTTTTCCTTCTAGTTTTCCAAATTTTTTTAAAGTATCATTATAACCTAATTTTAGATTTCTTTTGGCACCAATTTCATTAAAATTTAAAAAGTTAGTTAGTTTATTATTAGGTTTGATTTTTATCGTTGGTATTTTTTTCTTTGGTGCTTTATTAAAACCTGGTGCTGATAAGTCTACTGCTATTATTTCATCGGCACCCATTTCAATTGCTAAATTTATTGGTAAATTATCGAAAAAACCACCATCAATATATTTTTCTCCTTGTATTTCTTTTTGTTTAAATGCAGGATAGCAAGCGGCAGAAGCCATTAAGTAATCACCAATTAGATTTTTTGGAATATCTCTTTTTGTTATTTGAATTGGTTTTTTAGTAGTTAAATTAAATGTGACCAACCCATAATTAATTTTAGATTTCATTAACTTTTTGTATTTTATTTCTTTTTCTATTAGGTTTTCTAGCCTACTTACTTCCATTCCTCCTTTTTCTATAAATTGTTTACCGTACATAGTTATTACTTTAAAATTGTTTGTGCTATTAATAGCATTTTCTCCAAAGAGTAATTTTAAATTAATTTTTTTCCATAATTTTATGGCACGGAAATAACTTTTTTGTGTAATTAGGGCACCATTTAATGCACCAACTGAAGTACCTGTTACTATGTCAAATTTAATATGTAATTTTTTTAATGCTTTCCAGACTCCAATTTGATATGATCCCTTAGATCCTCCTCCGGATAAGACTAATGCTTTCATTTATATCACACCTTTTTCGTGGTATATTGTATCATAAAATAGTTTAAAATTCAATTTTTATGATATACTGATGATAGTAGGTGATAAACTTGAAGAGAAAGATTAAGTTAAAAAAATCTGTTCTTACAAAAATTAAAATAATAGGAATTATTTTGATAGTTTTTTTTACGGCTTATTTGTTCTATCGTTCACAAATTAATTCGTTAAAAGAGATAGGCTATAGTGAAGAAGCTAGTAGGAAGATTTTGTTTATGTTTAAAAAAGAATATGTTTTGTCTGTTGGTGAAAATAAGACTTTAAATGCTGCTTTTGAAAGCAATGATTATGAAGAAAAGTATTTAGATCAGTATTCTAAAATTGATTATCAGAATCATAAACATTTGATAAAGAATATTAATGATTTAATAAAAAAAGGGTATAGTAATGATGATATTTCTATTATTTTATCTCATGGTAATGATATTGATGTTACGGAGTTTGCTAAAAGAGATAAGATCAATTATTTAGAAGAATTTTTTAGTTTTCCATATGCTAAACTAAAAAATTATGATCGTTATGTTGATTATTCTAATGAGACTGGAGAAGATGATGAAACTACTGTTTTAGCTGTTAATCTTGATATGGATAAAGAAAGTTATGAAAATCCGATAATTGTTAAAGAATTTTCCATTGATATGTTAGTTAATAAGCATAGGTCGTTAGAAAAGAATTTCAAACCTGATGATTTAGTATCTATAGATGAAAAATATGCTGTTGATGATACACAAACTGCATCAAGAATTGCTGTTAATGCATTTATAAAGATGTATACAGCAGCTAAAGCAGAAGGATATGATTTGGTTATTAATTCTAGTTATCGAAGTTATCGTGAACAAGATGAAATATGTGATACTTATCGTAATTTATATGGTGATAATTATGTTTCTAATTATGTTGCATTGCCTGGTTTTTCTGAACATCAAACAGGACTTTCCTTTGATATTGGAAGTAGGAATTCTAATGTTTTTGCTCAATCAGATGAATATGATTGGATTCAAGAAAATGCACATAAATATGGTTTTATTCAACGTTTTCCTGCCAAATATGAAGCAATTACAGGTTTTCGTTCTGAACCTTGGCACTATCGTTATGTTGGAAAAAAAATAGCAACTTATATTTATAATCATGACATTTCTTTTGAAGAATATTATGTGTTGTTTTTAGATTAATGAGTAGTGGGTTATATTTTTCTTGGAATATTTTTTGATTTATGGTATTCTATTACTAGAATAATGAGAAGGTGTTGGGTATGTATCCACTAGGTAGACAATTTGAAGTAGATTATACACGTGCAAAAAGTGATGACAAAACATTTGTTAAAGGTAATAATTTTAGAATTACAGTGATTACTGATAGAGTAGTTCGCTTGGAATATTCTTCTAGCGGAAGTTTTGTTGACCGTCCTACACAACTTGTTATGCGGAGAAATTTAGGTTATCCTGAATATCAAGTAAAACAAGATAATCAATTTGTTGAGATTATTACTAAGTATTTCCATTTAACTTATGTTAAAAGGCAACAATTTCTTGGAACTAAAGTAGATCCTATGAAAAATTTAAAAATTACGCTTCTTAGTCGAGAGAGAGATCGTAATAAAGATTGGTATTATGGTCATACAGAAGCAAAAAATATGAATGGAAATTTTATTAGTGTGGATGTTGATGTTAACAAGCTTTTGCAGCGAGGTCTTTATTCTTTAGATGGGTTTGTTTCTATTGATGATAGTCACAGTAAAGTTATCATGGAAGATGGGACTTTGGCAGATCCTCCAATTGATCATGTGGATATTTATGTTTTTATGTATGATAGGGATTTTAAGCAAGCTTTATTTGATTATTTTAAAATGACTGGTTCTCCTTCACTGATTCCTCGTTATGCTCTTGGAAATTGGTGGAGTAGAAATGTTAGTTATGATGATAATTCTACTACAGAATTATTGAAAAGGTTTGAGAAGAAAAAAATACCTTTTGCGGTTATGCTTTTTGATCATGATTGGCATTATAGAAACGTAGGCGATTATACTGGTTTAAAAACAGGATATACTTTTAATTCTAATCTTTTTAGAGATCCTAAAGTTATGATTGATAAATTTCATCAACGTGGTATTCATGTTGGACTTTGTATTGATCCTACTGAAGGGTTTTATCCTCATGAGCAATATTATAAACAAGCTAGTGAGTTTTTGGGTGTCAATGATAATAAAATTATTATATTTGATCCATTAAATCCTAAAATATTGGATGTTTGGTTTAAAGCATTTTTGCATCCGTTAGAGAATTATGGAGTGGATTTTTTTTGGAATGATTATAGAGGTACTAGTAATCCTACTAATTTGTGGATTACAAACCATTATTTGTTTTTAGATTCTGGTAGAAATTCTGCTAAAAGGGGAATGATTTTAGCTAGAAATGGTATATATGCTCCACATCTTTATCCTATTTTATATGGAGGGAGTAGTGAGGTTAGTTGGGATGCTTTAAAAAAAATACCATTTCAGTATTTGAATGCTGCTAATATTGGTGTTAGTTGGTGGAGTCATGATGTAGGAGGAAATCATGGAGGAATTGAAGAGAGTGAATTATATATTCGTTATTTAGAGCTTAGTGTTTATTCTCCTATATTGCGTTTTCATGGAGCACGTGGACCATATTATAAACGAGAACCTTGGTTATGGGATGTTAAAACTGAAAGTATTGCTGCTGATTATTTAAGACTTCGCCATCGTTTAATTCCATATTTATATACAGAAGCTTATAATTATACGAAATCTGGAACACCACTTATTCAACCATTTTATTATAATTATTTATGGGTTTATGATGATGAACATTATAAAAATCAATATTATTTTGGATCGCAATTGCTTGTTTGTCCAATTCTTGATAAGAAGGATCCTACCATGAATCGTACTGTTCATCGTTTCTTTATTCCTGATGGAATTTGGTATGATTTTAGAACAGGTAAGAAATTTCCTGGGAATAAGAAATATGTTTCTTTCTTTAAAGAAGAAGATTATCCGGTTTTTGCTCATGCAGGCAGTATTATTCCTCTTTCTAATCGAAGTGACTATAATAATGTTGGTCTTCCTACTGATATGGAAATTCAAATTTTTCCTGGAGTTTCTAATACTTATACATTGTATGAAGATGATGGCATTACATCATTATATAAAGAGGGATACTATTTAAAGACATCTATTGATTATAATTATTTGCGTAATAATTACACGGTAATTATCCGTTCTATCGATGGTAAAAGTGGAATTGTACCAGAAAAGAGAAATTATAAATTAGTATTTAGAAATACAAAACAAGCTCAAGATGTTACAGCATATTTTAATTCTCAAAAATTATCTGTTAATTCTTCAGTTGATGGTAATGATTTTGTAGTTGAGGTTTATGATTGTCCAACTGTTGGGCAACTTACTATTAATTGTAAAGGTCGAGATATTGAAATTGATGCTGTACGTTTAATAAATGACGATGTTGACAGTATTTTAATTGATTTACAAATTAATACATATTTAAAAGAAGATATTGCAAGGGTTATGTTTGGAAAAGATACTATTAGTCATAAGCGTATTGCTATTCGTAAATTAAAGAAAAAAGGGCTTTCTAAGGAATATATTCAATTATTTTTAAAGCTTCTTGAATATATTAGTGAATTTTAATTAATGTGACAAATTGAATAGAGATAAATTTAAAATGAATAATTGTTATTTTTTTATAATTAATATTTATGATTAATTTAGTCAGTGATAACAATTATTATTAAGTATAGAATTTAGTTAATATCCTTTTTGAAGTTGGAGTAATGTTAGAAATAGATAGAAAAGGACTTGTCAAAAAAAAAAAAATTTACTATACTATTAGCAGTTAGCATGTTACTGGTAGGAGTAATATATTTACTTATTTTAGAGAGTTTACGGATGGTGCAAGTAAATATAAGTGATATATGAACTTGACTAGTTTTAAGTATGTAGGGTTAGACCGTTATATCTTTAAAGATGCATAGTTTTACTATGAAGTAAGGTGGTACCGCGATATTTCGTCCTTATGTTTTATAAGGACTTTTTTTGTAGGAGGAATTTTATGCTAGATGAATTAGTTTTGTTTTTATTGTGTTTTTTCTTAGTTTTAATAGTTTATGAACTTTTTATTGTAAAAAAAGCAAAGAAAAAGAAGAATAAAACGCCTATAGAAGTCAAATATTTGGTTACAAGGTATCATTTAAATATGAAGAAAGTTGATTATGCACAGTTGCTGCAAATTGTAGCTTTAGTTTCATCGTTTGATATTTCTTTTATTGTATCTGTAGTAATGATTTTGGATTCTTATTTATGGCAAATACTGGCCGTTTTAATTTTGGTTTTACCTGTTATATTAGTTAGCTATCATTTTGTTGGTATATTTTATAGAAAGAAAGGAATGACAATAGATGTATGATTTTAATAAGATAGAAAAAAAATGGAGAAAGTATTGGGAAGAAAATAATACTTTTAAGACTGATTTGTGGGATTTTAGTAAACCTAAATTTTATGCGTTGGATATGTTTCCTTATCCATCAGGGGTGGGACTTCATGCTGGTCATGCTGAAGGGTATACTGCTACTGATATTATTTCTCGTATGAAGAGAATGCAAGGATATAATGTACTTCATCCTATGGGATATGATTCATTTGGTTTACCTGCAGAGCAATATGCTGTTACAACTGGTAATCATCCTAATGGTTTTACACAAAAAAATATAGAAACGTTTACTAATCAATTGAAATGTATTGGTTTTGATTATGATTGGTCTAAAACACTTCAAACTAGTGATCCTAAGTTTTATAAATGGACACAATGGATCTTTAAACAATTGTATTTGGATGGATATGCTAAATATATAGATATGCCAGTAAATTGGTGTGAAGAATTGGGTACAGTTTTATCTAATGATGAAGTTATTGATGGTAAAAGTGAACGTGGTGGTTATCCTGTTGTTCGTCGTAATATGAAACAGTGGGTAATTGATCAGGCTGCGTTTGCGGAACAATTATTGGCTGGACTTGATGAAGTTGATTGGCCTGAGTCTACTAAAGAGATGCAACGTAATTGGATTGGTAAGTCAGTTGGAGCACATGTTATTTTTAAAGTTGATGGTTTTGACAAGCAATTTACAGTGTTTACTACAAGACCTGATACTTTATTTGGTGCTACTTATTGTGTTATGTCTCCAGAACATTCTCTTGTTAATGAAATCACTGGTAGTGAACAGAAAGAGGCTGTTGAAGCATATCAAAAAGAATGTGCAACTAAAAGTGATTTAGAAAGAACAGAACTTAATAAAGAAAAAACAGGAGTTTTTATTGGTGCGTATGCTATTAATCCTGTTAATAATACGAAAATACCAATTTATATTTCCGATTATGTTTTAGCAACTTATGGAACGGGTGCTATTATGGCTGTTCCTGCTCATGATGATCGCGATTATGAATTTGCTAAGAAATTTAATATTCCAATTATTCAAGTATTGGAGGAAGTTACTGGTACTCCTCATGAGAATGAAAATAAGAAAAGCTCTATTGTAGCAATTGTTTATGATAGAGAAAATGATAAATATTTAACAATCAATTGGGGAAAAAATGGTGGTCGCTTGTTTGTTGGTGGTACTAGACATGATGGTGAAAGTGCTTTGGATTGTGCCTTACGTGAAATTAAAGAAGAAACTGGTTATGTTGACTTAGAACTTATTTGTGAAGATTTCAAAATTAATCATCATTATTATGCTTATAATAAAGATACATATTTTAATATAGAAGCTACACCATTATTATTTGAATTAAAGAGTGACAAAAGAGAAAATCAACAGTTGGATGATGATGAGAACTTTTCAGTAGAATGGGTTTCTAAAGAATGTATCGAAGATGAAATAGTTGATGAATTACATAAAAAGTCATTTGAATATGTTATAAATCCTAGTGCTATGGTTGGAGATGGTATTCATATTCATTCTGAATTTTTAGATGGTATGAATAAAGAAGAAGCTATTAATACTATGATTGATTGGCTTGAAGATAATCATGTAGGTTCTAAACAAGTAAATTATCGTATGCGTGAATGGATTTTTGCTCGTCAAAGATACTGGGGAGAACCTGTTCCTGTTGTTTATTTAGAGGATGGTAAGATTCATGTTCTTGATGATGATGAGTTACCTTTGGTATTGCCAGAATTAGAAGACTATAAAGGTCATGGAGGAATGGCCCCTTTAGAAAATGCTACTGAATGGAAAAAATATTCGCATAATGGAGTTACTGGTGTTCGTGAGACTTCTACTATGCCTGGGTCTGCCGGATCATCATGGTATTATTTAAGGTATATTGATCCTAATAATGATTTAGAGTTTGCAAACCAAGAATTATTAAAACATTGGATGCCAGTAGATTTATATATAGGAGGACCTGAGCATGCTGTAGGACACTTGATGTATTCTAGAATTTGGAATCATTATTTATATGATAAAGGTTTATCTCCTGTTAGAGAACCATTTAAAAAATTAGTTCATCAAGGAATGATTTTAGGAGCTAATGGTATTAAGATGGGAAAACGTTATCCTGAATTTGCTATTGATCCTCTTGATATTGTTCGAGATTATGGAGCTGATACACTTCGTTTGTATGAAATGTTTATGGGTCCACTAGAAGCTTCAAAACCTTGGAGTCAACAAGGTGTTGAAGGTGCACAAAAATTCTTGGATAGAATTTATCGTTTATATACATCTGAAAAGATTCAGGATAAAGAGAACAAGAATTTAGAAAAGGTTTATCATCAAACAGTAAAGAAGATAACTGAAGACTTTGAGACTTTAAACTTTAATACTGCTATTAGTCAAATGATGATTTTTATTAATGCAGTTTATAAAGAAGATGTTTTTCCTAGAGAATATGCCGAAGGATTTATTAAATTGTTAAATCCTGTTGCTCCACATATTTCTGAAGAAATTTGGGAAATTTTAGGACATGATAATACAATGGCTTATGAAGCTTGGCCAGTTTATGATGATACAAAAATAGTAGAAGATACAAAAGATATTGCTGTACAAGTAAATGGTAAGGTTCGTGCTACTATTACTATTTCTGTTGATGAAGATGAGGAAAGTATTAAAGAAAAAGCATTGGATGCCGAGAATGTTAAGCGTCATACGGATGGCAAGGAGATTGTTAAAGTGATTGTTATAAAGGGTAAAATTGTTAATGTTGTGGTGAAGTAATGGATATAGTAATTGAAATTAAATTAGAAATTTTGGAGAAAATATATCTAAAATTTCTTTTTTTTCTTAAAAATGAAATCTATTACTTTTTGTCAGTGCTGTTAATCAGAATTTAAAAGTATTAATTTTTTTTAAACTTAAGTCGTTCTACGACAATTTAGATGGTTACACATTGTTCTTTATGAAAAAAATTATGTAATAGAATTAAGAATTCTTCTTTTTTGTTGTCCTTATAATGTGTTCACTTTTTCTTTTATGTTATTCTAATATAGATTAGAAACAGTGGTGTTTATGTTAAAGTATCATCTAATTGTTGTATTGTTGATAATAAAAAATCATTTTGTATGAATGTATTACAGTTGTACTAAGATGAAGATAAAGTTGTTATGGTTATTATAATAAAAAAATAATTTGCATAAGATGTAATTTTATGATATAATATACGCGAAATTGAGGGGGATAGTTATGGATAATGAAGGTAAAAATTTAAATATTAGAGATGTCAATCCTGCTTTTATTATTCAGGAAATGTTTTTAGGATATAAATTTCGCAGGAAACAAGGGAATTTATATAGTGGGGATGCAGATGTTCCTACTAATCTAATTAGATTATTTTATCAACTGATGTATCCAAAAACTGGATTTAATGAAATGAAACGTGCTTTTATGATAAAATATGTTAACAATGAAAGTATGTTGGAAGGTGTTAATAATGAAACTATACACGGTAAGGCAGAGATTGCTGGTTTTAAAAAGATGTATGAATATATTCATTCTAAAGAAATAGAATATATGTTTAATATTTATACATTAAAAGATTTACATAAACAATTATTTTCTTTAGCTCCACATCCAGAGTGTGCAGGTGAATTTAGAAATTGGGATGTTTATTTACCAGGAACAGGTACAGAAATTTCTCAATGGTCTTTGATTTATCCTAGATTAAGACAATTAGATGATAATGTAACTTTTTTACGTGAATTGGCTCCTATAGTTAGAGAATCTGGTAACGCCAATGATTTATTAGAATACTTAGATTATTGTATTGAGTTAAAATGTAAATTAATCAAAGTACATCCTTTTGGTGACGGTAATGGAAGGACTATTAGAGGATTTATTAATAAGCTTTTAGAAGATGTTAATCTACCACCTATTTACATTAATGCTACAGAACGTACTGAATATCATAAAGCTATGAATTTAGCAAATAATGAGGGAAACTATTCTGCTATAAAAGGCTTTTATCGTTATAAAGTATGCGATTCTATTATTGAATTATGTATTAATGATATTGTTTCTAAGTATAATGAATCTCATTTTCATCAATCTGAGCCAGGTGGCTTAAAAAAGGTTATGAAATAATTTTTAAAGGTTATAAATAATCTTTAATTTTATAAAAATCTGCACTTATTGTGGATTTTTATGTTTTTAATAGAGAGAATATGTATTATAGAATTATTTAAAAAATGTAAAAAGGAGATAAATATATGAAAAAAAGAATTGATTTGCACATTCATACAAATTGTTCTGATGGAGACTTATCTCCTAAGCAGATTATTGATGAAGCTTCAAATAATGGGGTTAGTATTATCTCTATTGCTGATCATGATACAATAGATGCTTATAGCGAAGAGTTATTTAATTATGCAAAAAGTAAAAAAATTCAAATTATTCCTGCAGTTGAGATTTCAACTAAGAATAAAAAATGTGGATTTCATGTTTTAGGCTATAATTTTGATATGAAAAATAGTGAGTTAGTACAAAAATTATTCGCATTAAGAAATGCTAGACATGACTATTTATATAATGTAGCTGTTAAGTTAAATGATTTAGGATATAAAGTAAATGTTGAAGAACTTGATAAGATTGAAGCAGTTACAAAGGCACATATTTATTTTGATATTATAAATAATCCTAATAATCACGAACCTTTATTAAAAACTTTTGGACATATTCCTGATAAAGGAGAGTTTATTGAGAGTATTATGAATGAAGGTTGTCCTGCATACGTTAAAAAAGAAACTATTACTCCAGTTCAAGCATCTAAGTTAATACATAATGCGGGTGGAAAAGTTATTTTAGCTCATCCTGTTGCTTATAAATATGAAGATAACTTTATGGCTGAAGATGTTTTAAAATTAGTGCAAGATATGCAAGCTGATGGAATCGAAACTAATTATGTTTATGTTGATAAAGATAATAATAAAATTAACGAGATTAAATTTTGGAATCAATTTGCTAAAGAAAATAACTTGAAGACTACTATTGGTTCTGATTTTCATAACTTTGATGTTATGCATCCGGTAATTGGTCTTGTAGGAGAAGAATTAGAAATATCTGATAATTATATTAATGATTTATTAGATTGGTTAATGTAAGAATTTTCAACAAAATATGTTGAAAAAATTTTTTATACTTATTTTGGTGATAATATGAAAGTAAAAATTTTTGATGAAGAGGATGAAAAAGATTTAGAGAATGATATCAATATCTTTTTAGAAGATTTAGATGGTGAAGTTGTGGATATTAAATATCAAGTTAGTGTTGGAGTTTTTAGTGATGAACAAGTATTTTGTTTTTCGGCTATGATTGTTTATTATTAATTTTGAATTTTTATTTTAATCAATTAGTTGATAGAGAAAATACTTAAATGTTTAATAAAAATACTGTTAAGTAGCAGTGTTTTTTATTTTGTTTTATGATATGATAATGATATTAGGAGGTAAGACATGAAGAAAAAAGAGAAGAAACCTAGTGTTACTAAAAGTGGTTTAGTAAAAGGAGCTTTTATTGCTACCATTGGAATAGTTTTAACTAAAATATTAGGGATAATTTATGTCATTCCATTTCATGCGGTCATTGGTGATCGTGGTGGAGCTTTATATGGGTATGCTTATACTATTTATCTTTTATTTATGTCTTTATCTTCAGCGGGCATACCTTTAGCAATTAGCAAAATTGTGTCTGAATATCAAACTTTGGGTTATTATAATGCTAAAAAAAGAGCTTTTGTTATTGGAAAGAAAATAGCTTTATTATTAGGTTTTGTATCTTTTCTTTTACTTTTGTTGTTTGCACCTTGGATAGCACATGCTATTTTAGGAAACATATCAGGTGGTAATACTATTTCTGATGTTACACTTGTTATTCGAGTAGTTGCTAGTGCTCTTTTGTTTGTTCCAGTTCTTAGTATTTATCGGGGATATTTTGAAGGTCATAGATTTATGGAAGATCCATCTTTTTCTCAGGTGTTGGAACAATTAGTACGTGTTTTCGTAATTGTTTTGGGTAGTTTTTTAGCATTAAAAGTATTTGATTTGTCTATTACTACTGCTGTTGGTATAGCTGTTTTTGGAGCGACTGCTGGTGCGATAGCCTCTTATTTATATTTAGTATATAAGAAAAAGCAAAATAATTCGAAATTTAATGAAAAAATACGTCCTGTTAATGAACCAATCATTACTAATAAACAGATATTTAAAAAAATCGTTTTATATGCTATTCCATTTATTCTAATTGACGTTTTTAAATCTCTTTATAATTATATTGATATGGTTACTGTGGTACAAGGGTTAGTTAACTATGCGGATTTTAGTGTTAAAGATGCTGAAACTATTATGAGCATGTTGTCTACTTGGGCTGCTAAATTTAATATGATAGTTCTTTCTGTTTCTACAGGGATTATTATTAGTTTAATTCCTAACTTGACTAGTAGTGTTGTAAAAAAAGATTATATTGATGTTAATAATAAAATAAATCAAGTATTTAGTATTTTGTTATTTTTTACTTTGCCAATGACATTAGGTATTAGTTTTTTATCTAATTCTGTTTGGAATGTATTTTATGGTGTTAGTGAGTATGGTCCTAGTGTATTATCATATTTTATATTTGTTGGTTTTATGATAGGACTGTTTACTTCTACTGTTTCTATTATTCAGGTGCTAAAAGATTATAAAACAGTTATTTGGAGTTTAGTTATAGGTGTTGCATTAAAGTTTTTATTGAATAATAATTTGATTATAGCTTTTTATAAAATGGGCTTGCCAGCATATTATGGTGTTATAACTGCAAGCTTGATTGGATATTTTGTTTCTTTTACGATTTGTATTATTCGATTAAAATTTAAATATAGAATTAGCTATGAAAATTTAACTAAAAATTTTATTGACATTATTTGTGGATCTATGTTAATGGTTATAGGTTTGTTCTTAATTGATTTACTTTTACCTTCTACAAATGCTAGAGTTGTTAATTTAATTTATATTGTTATTTATGTTATTGTTGGTTGTATAATTTATTTTGTCTATATGTGGAATACTAAAACAATAAAACGGGTGTTTGGTAATAAATTACCTTCTAAACTTAATTTCGTGTATAAAAAAAATACTAGATATTAGTTAGTATTTTGGTTGTATTATAAATAGTGTTGGTGAAGATATACCAATACTATTTTTATTTAATAAAAAGACATAAGTTTGATACAATGTAATTGCTAAATAAAACATTGAAAGGAATAAACTTATGTCTACAAATAATTATATATTAAATTTATTAAATATTAAAGATGAAAATATTCATATTATTACAGAATGTAAAGAAAAAATGATAAAAAGAAAGAATTATAAAATAATTGAAGGTATTTTAACCTATACTCCTGAATATTGTCCTTGTTGTGGTGTTGCTAATCAATCAACTAACGATATCATTAAATGGGGTTTTAGAAAAAATTGTATAGTTAAAATCCCAAAGCAAGGTAATTGTTTGACTAGATTAATCCTTCATAAACAACGTTTCTTTTGTAAACACTGTAATAATACTTTTATTGCTGAAACTAATCTTGTTGATAGAAATAAAAATATCTCTAATAATACCAATCATCAAATTAGACTAGAGCTTATGGAAAAACAATCTGAGAAAGATATCGCAAAAAGAATGGATGTGTCTGTTTCAGTAATTGATCGTATATTAAATGAAATTTCTTCTCATACTGTTTTAAGGCATCCTACTTTACCAAAATCTATGAATTGGGATGAATTTAAAGCTACTAAAGATACTAAAGGTAAAATGGCTTTTATTATTACTGACAATGTTAATGGTAATTTATTTGATATAACCGGCTCTAGAAAATCTAGAGATTTAGAAAAATATTTTAGGAGATATTCTAAACAAGAACGTGATAAAGTTAAGCATATTTCTATTGATTTTTACTCAGGTTATATTTATTTAGCTAAAAAACTATTCAAAAACGCTGATATATCTATTGATAGATTCCATATTATTATTCAAGCTTATAATTCTTTAAATAGTACTAGAGTTCGTTTATGTAAAAAAGATAATCCTAACTATAATAAATTAAAGGATTATTGGAAATTAATCGTTAAAAATGAGAAAGATTTATCTGAAGAAAAACATTATTCAAAACATTTTCATAAAGAAATTTCTCAAAAAGAAATTGTTCAATATTTAATTAATACCGATTTAACATTAAAAACTAATTATGAATGTTATCAAGGTTTAATCAATTCATTAAAAGAAAAGAATTTTAATAAATTCAAAGCAATAATATTCAATCAAAATAAAAATTTATCACCCAAAATGAAACAAGCATTAAAATTATATAGAGAAAATATCAAATATATTGAAAATTCGTTTAAATATGATATTAATAATGGCATTATAGAAGGAATTAATAATTTAATTAAATGTATTAAAAGAATTGCTTTTGGTTATAGAAAATTTGATCATTTTATATCTCGTATTTTCTTAATTAAAGGCATTATAAAAGGGTGATTTTCATCACCCTTCATAATCAATTCATTTATCAAATTTATTGTTCACCAACACTATTTGACAAAGAACCCAATTAAATTATGTAAATATTTAACCTCTTTTTAAATACCCAAGATAACTCGCAAATATTTCTTATATCTCCTCACTTGTTTGTATATTGTACACTTTTTTATTAAATTGTCAAATTTTATCTTCTCTTTATTTCTTCTTTAATAAATTTTATAAACTCATCAATAGACATTGAATAATTTTCTTCACTTCCATATTTACGATAACTAATTAGATTATTATCTCTTTCATTATCTCAAATAATAAGGGTAATAGGATTTTTCATAATATTACTTTGTATAATCTTTTTACTAATATTTTCCTTTGAATTATCATATTTCACTCTTATATCTAATATTTTTTTTATTTACAGACCTATTGTTGATGGATTTCTACTTTATCAATTATATTGCTATTTTAAATTTTTGAATTTAATACTTCAATCACAACTTCATAAGTCTTATCACCTACAGTATATTGAACCACAGGTCATTTATATCCATATTGATTCTCTATATCATTAATAATTGTTGCATCTATTTTTGTAACATTAATATCATTTTTTAAATCTAAAATTAAAGTATTAACTACATGAATAAAACAGTAGCTATTATTATAGTTATTTTAAGGAAATATTTTTTTCTTGTTTCTTTTTTCCTAATAAATATATTATTAATTTTGTAATTAAAGTTATACCAAATGCTATACAATATAAAATCATGGCTACAAAACTAAATAATACCTCACCTATATATGTTAGTCCTGGCATAAATCCACTACCTGATAAACTATCATAATGTACTAATAAAACTGCTGATAATATTATAAAAAATATTTCATATATAAATAGTCTACTCCATTTAGATTTATTTTTTAGACATTTTATAAACTGCACTATTTCAAAAATAAAAATTATTATATAAATTATTAAAAGAATTATTGCCATTTTCAACCTCCGATTATTTTATAAAATCATTATACTATAAAAACTTAAAAAATTATATAATGTGTAGTTGTCAATGATGTGAGACCAAAATTTGGTAAAAAATATTAATTAAGAAGTTGTATATTAGCACCAGCTCCTTTAGATTATTGACAACCACCTAGAATTTTCTAGTGTTTTTTTATTAATAAATTTTTTATTTAAATTTACAATATTTTTTAGTCTTTTTATGAAATAATATACAATTTGTGGAGTCTAAATTTTATATATGATATTATTATATGTAACAAAAAAGGAACTATATAAGTTCCAATTATCGTGGAAAGATATCATTTACACAGATTTTCATACACACTTGATAAAACCTCAGTTTTTACCAAAAATTGAGATTTTATGACAAATATTTTAAAATATTTTTTTACTTTCTCTTTTTATTTTTCTTAATGCTTTATATTTGCCACCAATTTCATCTGTTTGTCTATCAATATACTCTAAATCGCTATGAATATTATCATAAGCATCATCTAATAAACCCACATTATTATTTACTAGTTCAATTAAATTTTCAAAACTAAAGATAAATTCTTTTCTAGAGAAAGCTGGTTTAACCTCCCCTAATGATAATTTTTCATATATATGACTAGGGTCGGAATGAGGATCAGTAATCAGAGTCATTAAAGGTCTTATTTGAAACTCTCCCTTTCCATTTATTAAAGAAGCAGTTGAAGCATCTTTAATGTTTAAAGCATATAAATTTGTTGGATCATAAGCATATATCTTTCCATTTTCTTCAATTAAAGTTATAGCATGATTTCCAAATTTATTTATTAATCCACCTAGAAAAAACATCATAAAACTACTAAAAATTCTACTGCTTGTATTACTTTTTACATTTCTTTCTATTTGAGGACGATAATCACAGATAATAGCTTTTTTTTCTGTTGGTACTTTACAAATTAAAATTGAAGAATCTTTTTCACACGTTGATAAGTAATTATGTAAGAGTTCAGCATAAGCCAGACAAACACCTTTTCCTTTTATAACATCAAAAGAATACATTCCTGGCAATAATAATCTTTCTTGTAATTTATAAAAATGTTCTTTATTTACTGAAAAATAGCCATTCCATAACATATAAGTTAACAAATGAGATAAATCTAATGATGAATTTACCTTAAGTTCTTGAGCCAATTTTTTATAATTTTCCAAAATATTATTATAACAAATTAATGATTCTTTATAAATTTCTTGATATTTTAACTTATAATCACGCATAGCATATGCTATTAAAGGTTTAAAAAAACCTATATTGGCTGCTTCTATTAAACATAATAATTCATCCAAATTTATATCTTGATTATAACGAAAACTATTAAAACCTTTAGAATTATCTTCTATCTTTCCTGTTTCAACAATTATTCTATATAATAATAATTCTTTTTGTACTTTAGTTAAATCCTTAAACTGCTGATTTAATTCTTCTACTCTCTGTTCTATCTCATCTGTATTTTTTGTTGTTTTTTCTTTCATTTTCTTTTCCCCCATAATACGAGTTAAATAATATTTAAAATAATAATAAGTTTTAGTTTTCTTCTTATTTTCATAACATTTTCACAAATTATATCCGATAACTTCGTATTCTATCAAAAAAAAAGCAAATTTTCAAGTTATTTGCCCAGTTATCTTGATCAAACTGTGTAGTGTTACAATTGATGTAAAACATTTCTATATAAAAAAAATAATTCAAGTCGTATAATTGAGTTAACGAAAAACTATTATAGAAAGAACTTGAATTACATGACTAGTATATTACAAAACATTAGATATTTGCCACATGATTTA
>CALVKI010000104.1 GCA_944332635.1 uncultured Bacilli bacterium | reverse complement strand
CATAAAGGTAGATACTCTATGATACTATTTTTTAGTATTATTTCTACTATTTATTACATCAAATATACTATATTTTTCTTTTTTTGACAATCTATTTACCTGTTTTTATATCTATTTTTAGTGATTTTTATATCTTTTTTCTTTCTTTTGTAGTCAATAATTTAGTCGTACATGAAAGGAGTTTTATGAGCAGAAAAGGTGAAAATATTTTTTTTAGAAAAGATGGTAGATGGGAAGCAAGATACATAAAAGAACAAATAGGAAATAAGACATATAAATATGGATATATTTATGGTAAAACATATATGGAAGTAAAACAAAAAAGAAATAAAATTTTACTAAATTTAGAAAAAATAAAAGAAGAAGAAAGAAAAAATAAGTATAAATTTAATTACTATATAGACAATTGGTTAAATAGTATTAAATTTTTGGTAAAAACATCTACTTATGTACACTACTTAGGAATTATAAAAAACCACATTGTACCTTTATTAGGAGAGTTTGAACTACATGAAATTAATACTGAAAAAATAGAAAAATTTATTAATCAAAAATTCGAAGATGGATTTAGTAATAAAACTATCAGAGATATGATAGTAGTATTAAAACAAATATTATCTTATGCTAATTTATCAATTAAAATTAAAATGCCAAAGCTTAAAAAAAGTGAAATAAAAATATTATCAAAATCAGATCAAAAAAAATTAGAAAAGGAAATATTAAAAAGAAATACTACTATTGCTTATGGTGTATTACTTAGTTTATATACAGGTCTTAGAATTGGAGAAGTATGTGCTTTAAAATGGAGAGACATCAATTTAACAAAGAGAATAATTAAGGTAAATCACACTATGCTTCGTGTTATGGATACGGAAAACTTTTCTAAAACAAGAATTATTTTAGAAGAGCCCAAAACTGAGAATTCAAAACGTGAAATTCCAATTAACAAATTTTTATATGAGATTCTCCTAAAAATTAAACCCCATGATACAAGTGCTTACTTTTTAACAGGAACAAAATCATATATAGAGCCTAGAACTTATTATAATAAATTTCAAAAATTATTACGGGAAAGTAATATAAAGCAATATGGATTTCATACATTAAGACATACCTTCGCAACTAGATGTATAGAAGTTGGTATGGATCCCAAAACCTTAAGTGAAATTCTAGGACATTCTGATGTTAAAGTAACATTATCACTATATGTACATCCGACAAATTATTTAAAAGCAGCTTATTTGGAAAAATTATCCAATTAATAAGTAGTCAAAAAAATGGTCAAAATATAGAAAACATCAACAAAATAACAAAAAATCATAGAGTATCTACCTTTATGAAATTGATTATAATCGATAAAAAAAGAAAAAAAAGTAGATTTCTGTCTAATATGTTCATCAATAAAATGTAGACAAAAAACTCTTCAAATGAAACCTAGCTGAGTTCTATACTCAACTAGATTTTTATATTGTAATGCATAACTTGGGCAATAATTATTGTTATCCCAAATTACATCATCAATAAACTCTTGAACTGTATTATAATTATTTATATCAAAATCAATATACATTTCTTTTTTAATCTAGCCATTTTTATCATCTCCTTATTACAATTATAGAAAAAGAAAACAGTGTTTTTATCTTACAACTTCAAATAGCAATTCTAATGCTTTTTTACATTTCTAAATACTTATATTGTTATAAAAATATGATATAAAAGCTCTTTATAAAAAAAAATAGCTTTTTCATATGTAGCTTTTATTTATTATCCATAAATAATGAATCGACAAAATTTTAATCCTAACTTATAACTTAAAATATAAATTAGATATATAACATATCACTATCATATTTATTATAATAAAAATGTGCTATAATAAAAACATAGAAGGTGAAAATATGAAAGAAAGAATATTAAATTATATAAAAGAAACAGATAAAATTATAAATAAAAAAGAAAACATAACAAAAGAAAGGATAAATTATCATCTAATACAAATCCAGCAATTTCAACATGAAAGATTAATACATTTAATAGTAACAGTATTTGTTGGTACACTGGCAATATTATTTCTACTATTTGGACTATTAACTGAAAATATCGGATTATTAATCGTTTGTTTTGGACTATTATTCTTATTTATTCCTTATATACTGCACTATTATTTATTGGAAAACAATGTTCAAAAAATGTACTATCAATATGATAAACTAATACAAAAATAATACTCTCCATGAGTATTATTTTTATTAAATACTAAAATTCAAAAGATATACACTCACCAAAATAAAAAAAGATACCTTCTAGATATCTTTTAAGAGATTTCCTCAATCTTCATTAAATTTGTAGGACGAGAAACACCAGTATTAGGGAAACTTCCAGTAATCAAGACAATATCACCTTTTTCAAGTGACATAGCTTCGCGTGCCTTTTTAACACTTTCAGTTAATACCTCATCTGTAGAGTTACAAATTGGTAATTGTACTGGTTCAACTCCCCAGTTCAAAGCTAATCTACGACCAGCTTTTTCATCTGGACAAAGAGCTAAAATTGGAGCCTTTGGTTTTAAATTACTAATCATTCTAGCAGTATCACCACTGATAGTTGCAGCACAAATTAATTTAGCATTTAACCAACTTGCAGCCTCAACAACACTTTGAGCAATTGCATAAGGAACAGAACTAGTTTGTTTATTTTCATCAATATAATTGAACTTCGCATATTGCTCTGTAACTTCACAGATTTTAGCCATAGCAGTAACAGTTTCAATTGGATGTTTTCCAACTGTAGTTTCACCACTTAACATAACAGCATCAGTTCCATCTAAAACAGCATTAGCAATATCACTAGTTTCAGCTCTTTTTGGACGAGTATTCTCCATCATTGTTTCAAGCATTTCAGTTGCAACAACACAAATTTTCCCCCTACGACGACAAGCCCTAATCATATCCTTTTGGATGATTGGCAAACGTTCACTAGCAACTTCTGTACCTAAATCACCACGAGCAACCATAACACCATCAGATACATCTAAAATCTCTTCTAAATTTCTTATTCCTAACTCACTTTCAATCTTACAAATAATTTTTAAATCTAAACGATTATGTGCTTTTAGAATTTCTTTAATTTCTAAAACATCTTCTTTACAAGAAACAAAAGATATTGCTAAAAATTCTCCACCATGAGCACAAGCATACTCTAAATCAGCACGATCTAAATCACTAACATATGGAACATTCAACTTAATTCCAGGAACACTCATACTCTTTCGATTTCCAAGAACTCCACCAGCCACAATCTTACAAGTAACACCATCTACTTCCTTGCTAATAACCTCAAGCTTCATCTTAGCATTTTCAAGTAAAATAACATCACCAACACTTAAACTATCCAAAGCTTCTGGATGATTAACAGTGAATCTTTCTTCATTACCAAGTACATTCTCTTTAACAATACGAATAATTTTACCAGGAATTAATTCAATAGAATCATTTTCCAACATTCCACTACGGAACTCTGGACCCTTTGTATCCCATAATATTGCAACGTTCTTACCTGTACGCTTTCTTACTTCACGAACAGAAGAACAAGCTAATTCTCTTTCTTCAATTGTTGCATGTGTAAAATTAATTCTTGCAACATTCATACCAGCCAACACCATCTGCTCCATAACATCAGGTTGATTTGAAGAAGGACCGATACTACAGATTATTTTTGTCTTTTTCATACTTAACTACTCCTTCCGAACAGTTATCATTATACAAAAAAAGTAAATTTTTGTAAACATTTTTTTTACTTTTTCAAAATTTTACAAACAAAAAATAAACACTCAAAAATATCTATTTTTGACAATTAGAACAATAGTATGTTCCCCTTCCACCAACTTTGATTTTGATAATAATATTACCACAATTATGACATTCTCCAGTTTTCCCATGAATAGCTAATCTATTTTGAAAAAGTCCGTGAACACCTTCACTAGAAGTAAAACTTTTAATTGTTGTTCCCCCCATTTCAATTGCTTCATCTAAAACTTTTCTAGTATAAAAAACAATATTATCACATTCTTGTTTTGTGATTTGATTTCCCCTACGAAGTGGAGATATATGACTTAAAAACAAAATTTCATCATCATAAATATTTCCTATTCCAGTAATAATGCTCTGATCTAACAACAATGTTTTAATAGGCAATTTTTTCATATGAATCTTTTGATATAAATAATCACCTGTCAATTCAGAATCATTATACTCCAACCCTAATTCACATAACGGTTTCTGAGTATAAGCATCTTTTTTATCCAACAAATACATTTTTCCAAACTTTCTAACATCATGAAAACGAAAACTAATTGAATGATCCAAAGTAAAGAAAACATGCTCATGTTTATTTTTTTCATCATCCACTTTTCGAAAGAAAAATTTTCCTTCCATTCTTAAATGAATAAGCAACAAATATCTATCAAGTTCAAAAACTAACCATTTACCACGTGTAGTAATATTTTGTATCTTTTGTCCAATAATTTCTTTTTTAAACTCATCCACAGCAGGATAAGCAATAATATTATCCCAATAAACAAAGCAATCAGTAATTGCTTTACCAACAACCTGTTTTTTTAAGGTATTTGCAACTGTAATTACCTCTGGTTTTTCTGGCATACATTTTCCCCCCACTTTCTATTTAGCTTCATACCAATTATCACCATATTCAATATCAACTTTTAATGGAACACTAAGAGAAATAGTATTTTCCATAATATCACGTACAATAGAACTAACTTCTTCTAACTCATCATTTAATACATTAAATACAAGTTCATCATGAACCTGAATTAGCATTTTACTTTTTAAACCTCTTTTATTAAATTCATCAAATATTTCAACCATAGCTTTTTTTAAAATATCAGCAGCCGTTCCTTGAATTGGTGTATTAAGAGCCATTCTTTCTCCACTACTACGTATCATATAATTTTTATTTTTTAATTCTTCTATTACTCTACGACGATTCATAAGTGTCATAACATATCCCAATTCATAAGCTTTTTTCTTTTCTTCTTCCATATATTCAGAAATTCCTGGATAAGTTTCTAAGTAATTATCAATAAATTTCTTAGCTGTAGCAATATCAATCCCTAAATCTTCACTAAGTCCAAAACTACTAATACCATATAATATTCCAAAGTTAACTGCCTTAGCAGTACGTCTCATATCTTTTGTAACTTCACTCATAGGAACATGAAAAATATCAGACGCAGTTTTAGTATGAATATCTTTTCCATCAACAAATGCTTGAATCAAGTTTTCTGCCTTAGACATATGAGCAAAAATTCTAAGTTCTACTTGTGAATAGTCACTAGATAACAATTTTGAATTATCATCTGGAATAAATGCTTTACGAATTAATTTAGAATACTCTGCACGTGCAGGAATATTTTGTAAATTAGGACTAATACTAGAAAGCCTTCCAGTTCGCGTTAATGTTTGAGTAAAAATAGTATGAATCCTACCATCTTCACGTACCTCCGACTTAAGTCCAATAGCATAATTAGTATAAAGTTTAGCCAAAGTCCTATACTCTAATATCTTATCAACGATAGGATGAATAAAATGAATTTTATCTAAAATATCTTTACTAGTAGAATATTTACCATCTTTTACACGCTTAGGATATGGAATTTCTAAAGTTTCAAACAAAATTTTTGATAACTGTGCAGGAGACATAATATTAAAAGTAACTCCAGCAAGCTCATATATTTCTTTTTCAATCACTTTCATTTTACTGTTTAAATCTGAAGCAATTTTATCTAAGTAATCTACATCAACTTTAATACCTGTTAACTCCATATCAGCAAGCACTCTAGAAAGTGGCATCTCAATGTTTTGGAATAACTCCAATTCATTATTTTTTTGCAATTTTTCTAATAACTGATTACGGGTATCATAAATAAACTTTGCTTTCCGACAGCACACATCACGCAATACAGCCTTACTAACATCTTTAGGCCTTTTCTCACTTCCAAACAAATCATCATACAACGGAAGTTTTACATCAAATGCTTGTGCAACAAAACTAATATCATCTTTTACAACATAATCTAATAAATAAGTTGCAATCATAGTATCAAAAGTAACCTGATTAATATCAATACCCAAAGAATGTAAAACAACAATATCTTTCTTTAAGTCATACGTATATTTAAAACTCTTTCCAGAAAACAAATCTTTATGACATTCTAATTCCTCTTTTGATAAAAAATATCCTGCAACACCATCATAAATCCCAACACCTAAAACCTCACTTTTACTATAAACACTCCCCCGTGTTTCTACATAAAAGGAAAATGTGTTAGAAGAAAGTTTATCTATTGGTAAAATACGAATAATTTCTTCATCTTTTTTTACTTCGCTAACTAATTCTACCCTCTCATCTTCCAAATGATATTTTTTTAATAATGAATGAAACTCAAATTCTTCTAGCAAAGATTTAAACTCTATCGTATTTTCTCTTGTATATATACAATCATCCAATGTAAAATTTAAAGGAACTTTACGATAAATAGTTGCTAAATCATAACTCATATAAGCATTATCTTTATCATTTTCTAGTTTTTCTCTTGTCTTACCGGCAACCTCATCAATATGATTATATAGATTATCCAAATTTTTAAATTTAGAAAGTAAATTAATAGCAGTTTTCTCTCCTATTCCTTTAACTCCTGGAATATGATCACTAGGATCTCCCATTAATGCTTTTAAATCAATCATATGAATTGGTGGAACTTGATATATTTTTTCAAATTCTTCCTTTGTCATCATAATATGACCACTTTGTTTCAATAATTTCATTACAACTTTATCACTAACCAATTGTAATAAATCTTTATCACTACTAATAATAGTTGCAACAAAATCATTTCTACCTTCTACTTCTAAAGATAAAGTTCCAATAATGTCGTCTGCTTCATAATTATCAATTTCAAAATACTTAATACCCAAAGTTTTTAAAACTTCCTTAGCTTTAGGAAACTGTAATCTCAATTCATCAGGCATTTCACTTCTACCAGCTTTATAATCAACATATTTATCATGTCTAAAAGTTTTACCTTTATCAAAAGCAACCATAATATAAGAAGGGTTTTCTTCTTCCACAATCTTATGCATCATATTAATAAACCCATACAATGCATTCGTTGGAAAACCCTTTGAATTTTTCATAATAACACCTTGATAAGCAGTTGCATAAAAACTACGAAATAATAAATTGTTGCCATCAACCAAAATTATCTTATTCATAAAATCACCTAATAGTAGTATAACATAAAAGGCTATTGATTACTTCCCAAAATTAATAGAAACACTATTATTTGTATTTCTAAAATCACCTTCTAACTTCTCCAAACGTTCAATTCTATCTGTCGCTAAAAATAAACATAACGTAATAAAAGAATAAAGAAAAAATATCCATAATCCCTCTTTTACAATTTTTTTCATTTTAATATCCATATACATCTCTCCCTTCATTACATTTCGAGTATATATCATACAATTGTTCGTGTCAATAGTTTTTTTAAAACATTTGTTTGACATTTTACATTACTAATGTTAAACTATTTATGTAAAAGGAGGGAAACAAATGGAAAAGTTAACAACAAAACAAGAAATGATTTTACAGATTATAAAAAAATGGATTGCAAAATATGGTTATCCCCCAACAGTTCGAGAAATCGGAGAAAAAGCTCACTTAAATTCACCAGCAACCATTCATTTTCATCTAACAAAACTAGAAGAAAAAGGATATATTTCCAAAGGAACTGGAAAAAATAGAACAATAGAAATATTAGTACCAAATGAATATATAGAAAAAGATGATAATGTTATAGAAGTACCTCTACTTGGTAAAGTAACCGCTGGTAGTCCCATTGAAGCAATTGAAATGCCTGATGAATATTTTGCTCTTCCAACAAACCTATTTACTACTAGAAACGAAATTTTCACTCTAAAAGTCAGTGGTGAATCAATGATTAATGTAGGAATTTATGATGGAGACATCTTAATAGTAGAAAGAAAAAATACAGCATTAAACGGTGATACAGTCGTCGCCATGAATGATAACAACGAAGTTACAGTTAAAACATTTTATAAAGAAAAAGATTACTTTAGATTGCAACCAGAAAATGATACAATGGACCCTATTATTTTAAAGAATGTAACTATCTTAGGAAAAGCTATTGGATTATATAGAAAATTCTAAATACTGATATATTTCAGTATTTTTATTTTAAAACAATAATTTGACATTAAATTCTATTTATATATATCTAAATTATAAAAATCATTTTATAATAATATTGGTGATATATATGGATAGTGCATTTATTATAATAGGACTTATTGTTATACTAATTATTATAATCATACATATAAGAAAGAATAAAAATATAATTATAATCCCTAACTCCAAAGATACAGAAAGCTTCAAAATAGAACAATATTCTAATGAAATATTAAATAATTTAGATTTAAAAAAACTAAATAATTTGGATTTAGAAAAATTAACAGGGCCTACTAAATCTAGTAAAATTACTACCAGCAAAATAACAAGAAGAATTATATATAAAAATGGAGAAAAAGTATCAGAAGAAATCACTAATACATCAAATGAAATTCATAAAGAAGCTTTAACAAATTGTCCAAATTGTGGAGCAAAAATTGAAACACCCAATATAACAAATTGTCCTTATTGTAATACAACATTAATAAATGTGATAACAAAAAAAGATAGCCAAATCAATTAGCTATTTTTTCATATCACAAATAAATTTATTAACAACATAACTCGCAATCAAAAGTCCCGCACTACTAGGTACAAAAGCTGTAGATCCTAATTCTTTAACATTAACAGGTAACTCACTAGAAAAACAAACCGGAACTTTAGAAGAAATATTATTATCTTTCACATATTTTCTTAAAATTCTAGCAAGTGGATCATTATAAGTTTTAGATATATCCGTAATCTCCAACAGACTAGGATCAAATTTTTTCGCTGTTCCTAAACAAGTAATAAATGATAATTTTTTATGAGTACAATAAAATATAATATTTTTTTTCGTAGAGACAGTATCACAGCAATCAACTACAAAATCTACACCAATCCTATCTAAAATTGATAAATCATCATCCAAAAACAAATCATATATTTCAACAACACATTCTGGATTAATATCCAAAATTCTCTCCCTCATTACTTCTACTTTTTTTCTACCTACAGTAGATTGTGTTGCAATAATTTGCCTATTAATGTTTGTAATATCAATAACATCAAAATCTACTAAAACAAATCTTCCTACTCCACTTCTAGCAAGAGCCTCACAAACGTAACCCCCAACTCCACCAATTCCTAAAATGAAAACAGACTTGTTACTTAAAGTCTGTATACCATCTTCTCCTACTAACATTTCTAAACGATTTAAAAATTTAGACTGCTTTAACATAATCATATCCCTCTCCAACTTCTTTTGGAACTTTGACTTTTTGTCTAGCCATTTCTATATTAGCAGTTTCATCACGTTTTTTCTGCTTTTCAGACATAATCAGACGATAAGGTTGATTATAAATAGAATGATAAGCAACTGATAATCTAGAATAAATATCTTGATTAGACTGAGCAATTTGATAATATTTTTTTAAATTACGAAATTCTTGTGTATTTAATGGTTCCATAGCCGCAATAGCAGTCTGAATTGTATTTTCCGGAAGTGTTGTGTCACTAACAATAGTACAATCAAAATGATTTAAAAACTCTAATATGCGCGAAATATCAGCAATACCTGCTTGTTCAAAAAGTTGTGTCCAACGACTACTATTAGGCTCACTACGAACAATTTGCTGAAGTTTTGAAAGTTTTTCATCAGTCAAACTCTCCCCTAAACCTAATTTTTCTAAAGATAAATAACGCCCTCTACGTACATTAGGAATTTCTTTTCGCATATCAGTAATCGCACTAGCATACAAGTTATCAAGTGCTTCATTAATAAACTTAGGTGGTTGTTTTACACGATATACATCATAACGATTAGAACCATTTTCCTCTCTTGTAGTAACTAAGAAATCATTATGACTAATTAATGATGTATTGCGTATGAAATTAACAACACTGCTATCCTCTTTATCATATAAATAACTAGATTCTGAAAATAATTGTTGATTTACAACAACATCACTTTCCTTCAATCCTTCAAGAACAACACTATTATGAATTTTTTCTGCATCTTTTAAACTTATCCTAACATGCATAATCCTTCCGCGATTGACAATTGGAAGTACTAACATAGAATATTCCCCCTTGAGCAATTATTATATCATAAACTAAAAAAATTTCAAACAAAAAAAGTCAAGGATGACCGCTCTGCCCAACGATAAAACCTGCATTTCCACAGGTGGGTGTTCGTACGCTATCTTTAGGATCCCTCCGCATATAAATGGAAGGTTTTCAACACCAATAGCAGATCAAAACTCCCGTATCGTCACTTTAGTCGGTTTTATATGAGAACAGATTTCGCATCTCCTTGACATCTACATTATATCATGAACATCACAAATTATACAAGCATTTTATAAAAAAGGTTCTATTACTAACATATTTTGAAAACAAGAATACATTATAACAGGTGATTATATGTATTACAATAAAGATGATTTTTCTATTTACTATGAAAAATTTGGCAAAAATGAAAAGACAATACTAATACTACCTGGCTGGGGAGACACAAGAAAAACATTTAACTACTTAATAAGTAAACTCCAAGAAAATTTTTCAATTTATATTTTTGATTATCCTGGCTTTGGAAATAGTCCATTCCCAAATAAAAATCTAACTATTTATGATTATACTAATATGATTAGAAATTTTATGTATGAAAAAAAAATTATAAACCCAATTATAATTGCTCACTCTTTTGGTGGAAGAATTGCAACATTATTAACTGGTTATTATAAAGAAAAAATAGATAAATTAATATTAATTGATGCAGCTGGAATCAAAAGAAAGAAAAAGTTTACAATTTGGATAAAAGAAAAAATATATAAATTACTAAAACAATTTAAAAAAATATTACCTATGAATTTAAAGGAAAAATATCACAAAAAATTATTATATATTTTCGGTTCATCAGATTACAAAGCACTTTCACCAAATATGACAAAAACTTTTCAAAATATAATTAAAGAAGACTTAAAATACTTTCTTGCTTATATCGAAACGGAAACTTTAATATTATGGGGAGAAAAAGATAAAGCAACTCCTCTAAAAGATGGGAAACTAATAAACAAAAAAATCAAGAATTCTGCCCTAATTACCTACCCAAAGGCAACTCATTTTTCATATCTAGAATATCCCAATTTGACCTATAAAATCATAGAAAATTTTTTATTGCCAAAAAAAGACTGCTAATCATTCAGCAGTCTTGATTGTTTTTACAACAAGTTTACCATGATAATGATAATCTATATATTCATTTGGTAAAATATCATCAACCCATAATCGAACTTCTATAAATTTTACTTCCCCACCATCTAATGTTTCTGTATAAATAACAGGAGACAATTTATTTGCATCCAACATTTGTGAATCATATGTATTAATCTGATAACGAATATACTCTTCTGGTAATTGAATATCATTACAATGATCTTCCTGAACCATCGCAACATCTTTCATAAATTTTATTTGAAAAGTTTCGTTTGTTGAAGACGTATTAACAATTTTTATTTTATAAGGTTGTATATTTTGACCTTCTTCTATACCCATGGGATGAACGGGAGTTAAATCCACAATACTACCTAAATTTTTTCCTCTATCATTAAAAGTTACTTCTAAATCGCCAACTTTAATAGTACTATAATGAACAGGATTTCTAACAGAAGAAAATACAAAATACAAAATAATTAAAATAACTAAAAGAACAATAGTAACACAAATAAATGTTAACTGAGCTTCTCTTGCTCTAATACGATTTAATAAATGATTAACCTGTGCTCCTTGACCATGCTTAATATCTGAAACTCTTAATTTCTTATTTTTTTTTCGCTCGATTGCTCTTTTTTTTCTTTCTTCAATTAAAGCACGAACTTTTCCATTAGTAGCTTTTTTGACTTTTTCTTTTTTCATGACTATCATATCCTTTATAAAAACAGTATATCAAAACTACAATTTAAAAACAAGAAAGAAAAGAGAATTATCAAGTGATATTTCTTACTCTTTAACAAAAATAGAAAGTTCTTCTAATTGTTTAATAGAAACAATATTTGGACACTCACTCATCAAATCACTTGCACTAGTAGTCTTTGGAAAAGCAATAACATCACGTATATTATCAGTACCACTAAGAAGCATAGTTAGGCGATCAAGTCCTAACGCAAGACCTCCATGAGGTGGAGTTCCATATTTTAATGCTTCTACAAAGAAACCAAATTTTTCTTCAATATCTTCCTGTGATAATTCCAAAGCTTGAAACATCTTTTCTTGAACCTTTTCATCATGAATACGAATAGACCCACCACCTGCTTCATATCCGTTGATAACAATATCATAAGCTTTAGAATAACAATGTGCTTTATCAGTAAGAAGCTTATCAATGTCACTATCAAGTGGTGCCGTAAAAGGATGATGGCAAGCAAGATAACGACCTTCTTCTTCACTCCATTCGAAAGATGGAAATTCCACTACCCAAAGTAATTGATAATCATCTTTATTTATTAATTCTAAATCTTTACCTAACTTCAAACGTAATGCACCAATTGCTGTATAAACAATATTCTTTTTATCAGCACCAAAGAACAATATATCTTTATCTTTAAGCTCTAACTCCGCTATCAATGCTTTTTTCTCAGTATCAGATAAAAACTTACTAATACCAGAAGTAAATTCCCCATTTTCATATTTTACATAAGGAAGACCTTTGACTTTATAAGTTTTAACATATTCAGTTAATGCATCAATCTTCTTTCTAGAAAACTCTTCACTCTTACCATCAACTTTAATACAAACAATACTACTCTCTTCATTTAAAGCATTTTGAAAAACTCCAAAATCAGTAGTTTGAAAAAGATCATGAACATCATGAATCTTCATATCAAAACGTAAATCCGGTTTATCAGATCCATAATAACGAATTGCATCATCATACTTCATACGACGAAGTGGTAACGTAACATCTATCCCTTTTACTTCTTTAAAAATAGATGCAATAAGCTTTTCAGTAAGACTCATAACATCTTCCTCATCAACAAAACTCATTTCTAAATCAACTTGTGTAAATTCTGGTTGTCGATCACTTCTTAAATCTTCATCACGGAAACATTTTGCAATCTGAAAATATCTTTCCATTCCTCCAACCATCAAAAGTTGTTTGAATAACTGAGGAGATTGAGGAAGAGCATAAAATTTACCTTTATTAACACGACTAGGCACCAAATAATCTCTAGCTCCTTCTGGAGTAGATTTACATAAAACTGGTGTCTCTACTTCAACAAAATCCTCACTATCTAAAAACTTACGTACAGCCATCATTATCTTATGACGTGTAATTAAGTTGTTTTTAATAGGATTACGACGAATATCTAAATAACGATATTTTAACCTAGTATCTTCTAAAGCTGTTGTATCATCAGTAATTTCAAAAGGTAAATCAGTTGAAGAATTTAACACTTCAATAGAAGAAAGTTCAAGCTCAATATCACCTGTTTCCATATTAGGGTTTTTGCTTTCCCTCTCCATAACTACTCCATTTACTTTTAAGACAGATTCACTTTTTAAACCACTGGCAATATCATACACTTCTCCTTCACGAGCAACTAATTGAATAATACCACTTCTATCTCTTAAATCAATAAAACAAACTCCACCCAAATCACGTTTCTTTTGTACCCAACCATATAAAGTAACGTGACGAGAAACATCACTAAGTCGTAAACTATTATTTTTTATTTCTTTCATATACATCCCTCACTAATTATTCATGATGATGGCAATGACAATCATCACCACAATTTCCATCACGATGACATTCATCATCCCCACAATGACATTCATGATAGTCTTCTTCTACCCCAGTATTTAACTGTTCATCTAAATAATAAATCAAAACATCCAAACTAATAATTTCTTCTTCTTTTGTCTTATTATTTTTAATTTTAATTTCATTGTTATCTAAATCTTCACTATTTAAAATAGCAATATATTTAGCATTTAGTCGATCTGCTTGTTTAAACTGTCCTTTTAAACCTCGGCCAGTATATTCTGTATCAACAATAAATCCAGCCATACGTAATTCTTGTGCCAAGTAAGCAGCATATTTCTTTTCTTCTTCATTAACATACATTAAGAATAAATCAATATCTTCAACGATTGGCATTTTAATCTTTTCCAATTCCAAAGCAAGAACAATTCTATCAATTCCTGAAGCAAAACCAATACATGGTGTTTCTGGACCACCAATTTCACTACATAAATGGTTATAACGACCTCCACCACCAAGTACATTGTTAGAACCAAATCCTTCAACCTTTGCTTCTATTTCAAATACTGTATGATTATAATAATCAAGACCACGAACAATGTTAGGATTTACTTCATAACTAACTTGCATAATATCAAGATAGTCTTTAACAGCCTCAAATCTTTCTTTACTTTCCTTATTTAAATAATCTATAGTCTTTGGAGCATTCTTTAACAACACATTATCAGCATCAACTTTACAATCAAGAATACGTAATGGATTCTTTTCAAGTCTAGTTTGACAATCTTCACAAAGTTCTCCAATATGAGGTTTAAAATAATCCGACAAAGCCTTACGATACATATCACGAGACTCTTTATCTCCTAATGAATTAATATTAACCTTAATTTCCTTCAACCCCAACATTTTATAAATATTAACTGCTAGAGAAATAACCTCAGCATCTGCCATAGGATCATCACTTCCCAAAATTTCTACGCCAAATTGAGTAAGCTCACGATTTCTTCCTAACTGTGGTCTTTCATAACGATACATTGTACCATTATAATAAACTTTTACAGGCTGATTAGGATCACCATACATCTTATTTTCAACATAACTACGACATACACCCGCAGTACCTTCTGGACGAAGTGTCATACCTCTTCCACCACGATCAGTAAAATCATAAGTCTCTTTTGTTACAATATCAGTACTTTCACCAATACCACGATGAAACAATTCAGTAGATTCAAAAATTGGAGTACGAATATAATTATAATTATATTTTTCCATAGTAGCATCAATAATACTTTCTACATACTTCCAAATCTTTGCCTCTCTTCCATAAATATCATTACATCCCTTTGGTTTTTGTATCATAAAATCTCCTCCTAAAATAAAAAGGTAGCTACCGCTAAGGACGAGAAACCCCGTGGTGCCACCTTAATTCATACTTATTATAACCAATAACGAGGTTACCCGCTTCTAGTATTTGGATGTCTTCTATCTTATTTCATAAAGTATTTACACCAACCATACTCTCTCTAAATAATCCATAAAATATACTCTTTCCAAAGAAGTTATATTTATTATATAGTACTTTTTTTATTTTTGCAACAAATAAACAAATTATTAAACACATCCACTCAACGATGCGAAAAAAAATCTTGACACTTTTTCATCACTTTTTGACAAATTTCATATTGAGAAAAGCCCATAGAATATAACTTACTAATATCAAATTCACTATCTCTAATTGCAGAAAAACTTTTATATAAATTAGAATCATCCAACATAGCAAAAGACAACAATGGGCCATAACAATATAAAACTGAATCTACCAAAGAGATTTCTACATCACTGATTTTTGAATCATCAAATTGAAACTGACAATCTTTTCCAGTATTTTTTACTGCGGCTCTCAAGACTTCTCTTTTGGAAACTAATGTATTATATTTTTTTAATTTTTTAGAAGGCATCATAGAAAACAACAACAAATCATTCATTGTCATAGACACATCCTCTAGACTACAAGCAAGCTCTGAAAGAACTGCATCTTTATAAACATTATTTTTAAACAAATAATCATAAAACTGAAATTGATAATAAAAAGCAGATACTTCGCTAAAAGGAGAACACATCTGGTAAATCCTTGTATTAACAGGAGAATTTTGAGAAGAGTAAGATAATATATCCTCTACATGAGACATTTCATGAACAATAGTTGAAAGCAATCTTAAAGATTTTAAATCAGATTGTAAAAACAAACTACAATTATTCTCAATAGGATTATAAACAGTACAACCATCTGAACTTGAATATAAATCCACCGAAGGAAAACTATAAATTTTTCTTTGTTCTAAAAAAGATTCAAACAAATCTCTCATTCTAGGACAACATTCATCAAAAAAAGAACATAAGATATAATATCCTTCATCTTCTGAAATAATAGGCATTTCTGTTAAAGTATTATATTCATAAGAATTTATAACTTCATCAACAATCTCAGAGAATTCAAAAAAAATAGAATTAACATACGCATAATGACTTCTTTGTTGATTAATAAAATGATTAATATTCTTCTTATAAAGAGAATCTAATCGTTTTGACAAGAAAAAATTAATATATTTATTTTTTTTATCACAAGGATTTTTTAAAGTTGCCCAATAATAAAGGTCTTTTAAATATTGGTAAACGCCATAAAAATATACTGCACTATCTAAACTATCACAATCTAAAAAATAATTCTCCATATTTTTTATCTGTTGATACACTCCATCATAATTTGTATTTAATAAGCACATAATATCCCCCCAATAACTATTATAGAATATCTTTGATATTTTTTACACTACTTTTTACATCGCACCAAAAAAATATAATTATCGTACGAATAAACAAATAAATAGGAATAGACAAAACAATTCCTAAAATACCACCTATCTTTGCCCCAAAACTAAGTAAAAAGACAGTAAGAGCTGGATGAATATCATTCCTTTTACCATAAATCTTAGGAGAGATAATATATTCATCAATAATAGGAAAGAAAAAAGAAACAAACAACGTAAAATAAAATAACTCTTTAGAAATCATAAAAGCAGAAGTAAGAGCAATTAAATTAGAAAGAAGTCCTCCAACATAAGGAAAAATTGTAAAAATACCAATTAGAATTCCAAGAACTAACCAATATGGATGTCCAATAATAAAAAATAATAAAGAATACTCAATAAATTGAATAAACATAAAAAACCCTAAACTTTTAACATAACATAACATATTTTGATCAAGTTGTTGTAAAAAAGAATAAAACTTAAAATGTTTTTCTAACAATATATTTTTCACTTTTTTTCGAATTTCTTCCATATAAAATAAAAAATAAATAACACTAATAAATACTAAAAAAAACTGACTCACAAAACGAACAAGGGAAAAGAAAATGTCAATTGTCGTAGCAAAAGTAACTTTACCAACGCTTTGTATAATAAAAGAAGAAAATTGGGTTGCAATATCTTGTAAGGCTAAAGAAAAAGAAAATTTTTCTTCTAAATTGCCAAATATCTGTATTAACTGAATACTAAAACCCGCAATTTGATGATATAATATAGGCAAAATAGATATAAAGAGAAATGCTATAATAGAAATAAATAAAACAATTACAACAATAACTGCCAACTTTCTAGATAATTTTTTTTCTAAAATCACAACAAAAGGATTTATTGCATAAGAAACAACAAATCCTAATAAAAATGGGAATAAAACCGACAAAATATTTAAAAAAAATTTCACAATATATTCTATGTTACTAATTCCCAAGAATAACAAACATAAAAATACTGTGAAATTAATTAATGGATAATTAAATTCTTTTTTAAACAAAGGCATCTACCTTTCCAACCAGATTGTTGTAGGACCAATATTAGTAATAGCTACATCCATATCAGCTCCAAACTCTCCAGTCTCTACTTCTACATATTTACGCAATTCCTCATTAAATAATTCATAAAAGTGAATAGCTTCATGATTATTCATAGCAGCAATATAACTAGGTCGATTACCTTTTTTACAATCTGCATATAGCGTAAATTGAGAAACGGAAAGGATTTTACCTCCAAAATCTAAAATACTTTTATTCATAACATCATTTTCATCTGGAAAAATCCGAAGATTAACTATTTTTCTTACTAAATACCGAATATTATCAATCGTATCCCCATCTGTAAATCCAACAAAGACGACAAGACCAAAGTCAATAGCTCCAACAATCCGATTTTCTACGACAACAGAAGCATTACCACTTCTTTGTACTAAAACTCTCATCGCATCATCCTTTCTGCATGATCTACATAAGATTGCTTTTCCAAAGTAGAAATAAGTTTTACCAATTGATCAAGTCCAGTAACATAAACACTAGCACTGTAAAGAACTGTTCCTATTTTACTCATCATATTAATACCATCTACACTAACATTCATATTAGATATTGTTTGAATTAATTCTAAAATATGATTTTCATGCGTATTAGAATAAATTAATAAATTGGTAAGATATCTCTTATTAACATTAGTATTCCAATGAACCTCTAAAGTTCTAGTTTCTAGCATTTCAAGGTTATGACAATGAACCCTATGAACAGTAATTCCATTACCTTTAGTAATATAACCTATAATGTCATCTCCATAAACAGGACAACAACAGTTTGCTAAATTAACTTTTACTTTATCGATTCCACTAACAATTATATCAGCATCCATATTTTTAGCAGTAACTTTAACAACTTTTGGCTGTGGGATATCCTGTTCTTTGCTAATAAAATTTATAATGGATAATGCAGAAACTTTACCATTGCCAATAGATAAATAAACCTCTTCTAAACCATCTGTTTTAAACTCTTCATAAATTTTCTTTAAATTTTCATCGCTTAAAAATTCAGAAATAGATAACTTTTTCTTACGTAATTCCTTTTCCAAAGCATATTTACCACGTTCCATATATACTTCTTTCTCATTTTTACTAAAAAAGTTTTTTATTTTATTTCTCGTAGTAGTAGCTTTTACAATATTAATCCACTCCATAGAAGGAGTTGCATTTTTATTCGTAATAATACGAACAATATCGTTATCCTGCAATTCATAATTTAGTGGAACAATAGCATTATTAACAATAGCACCAGTAGTAGTTTCACCTACTTTAGTATGAATTTTATAAGCAAAATCAATTGGTGTTGCACCTATAGGTAATTCTATTACATCTCCTTTAGGTGTAAAACAATAAATATTATTATTCAACACTTCATCCTTGACACTATTAACAAATTCTTCACTACTCATCTTATCCTTACTTAAATCAATAATTGACTTAAAGAATTGAAGTTTCTGTTCTGTAGTAGACTGTAAATTAGCAGTTTTATCAGAACCCTTATTCTCTTTATATGCCCAATGAGATGCAATACCATTTTCAGCCACTTCATCCATATCATAAGTACGAATTTGAATTTCAAATAAATATCCATCTATTCCAAAAACAGTAGTATGCAATGATTGATACATATTAGGCTTAGGCATAGCAATATAATCTTTAAAACGCTTAGGTAAAGGTCTAAATTTAGAATGAATTATACCAAGGGCTAAATAACATTCCTGCTCTGTGTGAACTAAAATACGTAAGGCAAGCAAATCATAAATATCACTAAATTTCTTACCTTTATTTAATTTATTATAAATGCTATAAATACATTTAGCTCTACCTTTAATTTCATGATTAATATGATGATCTGTTAATAAATCAGAAACTTCCTGTTGCATTTCAATAACAGTTCGATCTCTTTCTAGTTTTGTCTTATTTAATTTTTCAGCAATATCATAGAAAACATCAGGTTTTAAATATCTAAGAGCTAAATCCTCAAGCTCACTTTTAATTTTATGAATCCCCAAATGATGAGCAATTGGTGCTAAAATCTCCAGAGCCTCTTTTGCTTTAACCTTTTGCCTATCAGGTGGAGTAGCCCACAACGTTCGCATATTATGAAGACGGTCAGCCAATTTGATAATAATAACTCGAACATCTTCACTCATACCAACTATGATTTTCTTATAATAATCAATTAAATATTCATTTTCAGTGGAAAAATGAATTTTACTAAGTTTAGTAACACCCCGAACTAGTTTAGTAACTTCCATACCAAACTTTTCTTCCATCTCCTCAACAGTACAGTCACAATCTTCTAAAACATCATGTAAAAACCCAGCAGCGATAGTTTGATAATCCGCATAAATTGTAGTCAAAATCATGGCGACATTCAAAGGATGAATAATATAATCCTCTCCAGATTTACGATATTGACCAGCATGTTTTTCTTTTGCAAATAAATAAGCACTCTCTATAAAATGTAACTCATCATCCTCTTTAATATAAACTTTTGCATATTCTAAAACATTTGAAAATGTGATTCCATCTTTTGTATGAGACAAAATACCACCCCCGATTAATTAACAATTAATACCTTTAATTTGTTTTTCTTCATATTCATCTTTATAAACAACCCTTTTCTTTTTTGGTTTGTCTATATTTCGAGACTCAATTATAGCAAAAATAACAGTAGCAATATAAATAGATGAATAAGCTCCAGCAATAAATCCAAATAACATTGCTAAATTAAATGTTAGAATTTCTTTAGAACCTAAGAAAATTAAAATTACAATTGGGATTAATGTAGACAAGAAAGTATGAAGCGTTCTTATAAAGGTTTCACAAACAGCTCTATTAGTTACTTTCCATATAGTCTCTTTTGTCATTTTCTTTTCTGAAACGTTAGCTAGGTCTTCACGAATTCTATCAAATGTAACAATTGTATCATTAATAGAATATCCAATAATTGCAAGAATAGCAGCAATAAACATAGTAGAAATTTGTAGACGGAATATAATGAATAATGCAAAGATAAACAATACATCATGGAACAAAGAAACAACTCCACCAACAGCATAACTAAATTTAAAGCGAACAGAAATATAAAGAATAATACCTAATAATGAAAGTAATACCGAAATAATAGCATTCTTAACTAATTCTTGTTGAACTATATTAGAAACAACACCAATATTTGTTTGAGCATCATATTTTTCTTCAAAGTAATTAGTAACTTTATCTACCTCATCGCCCTCTAAAACATTATTAACCAAAATATTAATTTCACCTTTTGTAATTTCAATATCGCGTTTTTCTAAATCCAATTTTTTCAAATCTTCAGTAAGTTTTTTCTCAGTTAATTTTTCTTTGGTAACAATAGCAATATCACTACCAGATTGATATTCAACACTTAAATTAAGTCCTTGTACAAAAAACATTACAACACCAAATACTAAAATAATGATAGATAATCCTACAAACTGCTTAGTATATTTAAAGAAATTGAAATTTTTAAAAGGAACTACTTTTGTTTCTTCATTTTTTGAAACATCTGGAATATCTTCTGCTTTAACATTAATAAATAATTTTGTTTTATCATTAAAATAATTAGTTTTAACAAACAATTTTAATAATAAACGATTAAGTCCAACCATAGTTACCATAATAACAGCAACTGTAATAATTTGCATTGTAGCAAATCCTTTAATACTAGACTCACCAAGTACAAACATAATAATTGCAACTAATAAAGTAGTAACATTAGCATCTAAAATAGCACTAAAACTCTCCTTAGAACCTTCTTTAAATGCCATTGGTAAACTCTTTCCTTTATATAATTCATCCTTAATTCTAGCAAATGTAATAATACTAGAATCAACTGCTGTACCAATTCCTAATATTAAAGCTGCAATACCAGGAAGTGTTAACACACCACCTACTACCCAAAATACTAAGAATACTAAAAATGCATATATCATCATAGAAACAGCTGAAATAAAACCAGCAAAATGATAAATAACAATTAAAAATAAAATAATTAATACTATACCAATAACTCCTGCTATAAAAGTTGTTTGTAATGTACTGTCACCAAAAGAAGCACCGACTGTTTGAGAAGATATTTCTGTTAATTTACTAGGTAAAGAACCACTATTAATTAAATCTACCAAATTTTCTACTTGTTCTTCTGTAAAATTACCTTGAATAATAACATCACTAGCAAATCCTTGTGAAACAGTTGCTGCACTTAAACAATTAGACTCTTCAGTACCACACAAACTTCCTTCACTAGCATAACTATCTTCATCATCATTATAATCTAACCAAATAACAATTAGATTTTGATCATAATCCTTAACCTTATTAGTCACTTTATAAAACTCTTCTTTATCTTTAACTGACAAGGAAACTGCTGGATTTCCAGAAGAATCCTGGCTAACTTTAGCACCACCAGACACCAAAACATCACTAGTCATCAACAAATTATCTTCACTATCTCTAAAAGATAAAGTCGCAACCGTTGACAATTGCTTTCTTGCTTCTTCTGGATTAGTAACACCTGCAAGCTTTACACGAATTTTATCATTTCCTTCTATAGTAATCTCTGGCTCCGTAACACCAAGACTATCAATACGTTTACTTAAAGTCTTATAAGTAGCTATAATTTTATCATGAGTCATCTTAGACCCATCAATAGATTCAACTTTATAAAGGATTTCAAAACCTCCTTGTAAATCCAATCCAAATTTTAAATTTTTAAACAAAGCAATACAAAGAAAACATAATACGACAACTAATAAAACTAAAAATATAGTGGTACGTACAACTTTTCCTTTGCCTTTATTATTATTTTTCATACCTATCCACCTCTCTAAATTGTTTCTAATTCATCTTGACTTCTTCTCGTCCTAGCTAGCTTTCCTTTCAAATACTCATCTAACTTATGATTATCAACATGTAAAATATCATTTACAATATCTGATAAAGTAAGATTTTTAGCTTTTTTCCATTTAGAAAAAATCAAATAATTCCAAATGTCAATCAATTGAATATAAGGATACCCCAAACGATGTAATTCAGCAAGTTTTGCTTTTAAAGCCGGTTGTACTCTTTTATATAATTCTTCTTGAGAAGAAAACTCTAACTCCATAACATCACCTACCAAACTAATATCATTATATCGCAAATATAGCACATTTGAAAAGAAAAACAAAAAAAAGATAACATAAACCTACATTACCCAATTTTAATATTTATTTAAAAATAAGCATTATTTTCTTTCAGAATCAATCCTAGCTCTAGGAAAACTATGTTCATATACACTTTTTAATCTATCAGTGGTAACATGTGTATAAATCTGAGTAGCTTTAATACTCTCATGTCCTAACAACTTTTGTACAGTAAGTAAATCACATCCTTGATTTAATAAATGGGTTGCAAAACTATGTCTAATCATATGAGGAGATATATTTTTCTGTATACTTGTCTTTTTAATGATTTCTTCAAGTAAATATCTTACTCCACGCTCCGTTAATTTACTACCTCGTGAATTTAAAAATAAAAATGGACTTCCATTAATGTTTAAAGACAAATAGGCATCTTGCAAATATAATTTTAATATTTCTTCACAATAATCACCATAAGGGACTATTCTCTCTTTATTGCCCTTACCTAAGACTAAAATACTCCTATTACCAAAATTAATATCAGACACTTTAATAGATACTAACTCACCTACACGAACCCCTGTAGCATAAAGCATTTCCAAAATCAATCGATCTCTTTGTCCCAAAGTACTAGACAAATCACAAGCTTTAAATAATGATTCTAACTCATTGTATTCAAAATAGCGAGGCAATTTTTTTTCTTTTTTAGGGCCATTCAATAAAGAAAAAACATTATTAGAAACAATACCTTCATTAGCTAAATATTGATAAAAACCACGTAAAGAACTTAACTTTCTATCAATAGAAGAATTTTTATCTTTTTTTTCATCTTTCAAATACATTAGAAAAAAGCGTAAATCACTGTAAACTACGCTTTTATAATCTACTTCTTCCCTATTTAAATACTCAAAAAATTCTAATATGTCTCTATTATAATTATCTACTGTATAATCTGAATAATTTTTTTCATATGTTAAATACTCAATGTAGTTATGAATTATCTTTTCTCTTTCAACTGTTACGCTTAACATAAGTAACACCTCGTGAATATGGATTATTATCTTGCCTTAAATCAGCCATTTGCTTGTCTATGCATCTATTATATGTATAACACCACATATAAGCTCTTTTTAAAGATTCATCATGGCCGTATAAGTACCTATTAATCTTCTTACTCTCTGATATAATGTCTCCACTTAATTCTCTTTCTTCACTACTTTCTAAATAGCCTTCTTGTTGTCCAGATGCAAGCTTACTTTTATAAAAGTTATGTAAATAAAAATGCAATCTACAATAACTATCTAATTCTTTCTGTAATATCATATGTTCCTTTTCAGATATATGATGAGAAAAAAAACTATCGTTGAATTTAGCAGAAGATTTTCCTGTCATTATAAAGCTATTAGGAAGAAGATTTTCTACTGTTTTCATAACATATTTTCTTTTCTCCTTCATTGGAATATGAGGAACAATAAAACCATCTGAATCTCCATACTTATCTGTTGATAATAACATCTCTTTTGGAGGAAGAGAACTTTTTATAGAAGGATTGAGTGAAACATTAAACAAACTCAACTGTCTAGAATCATGCAATATAGTTTCACTAAGTTTATTTCTAAGTTTATCCCTATATTTGCCAAAAAAAAGAGCAGTTTCTAATATATTTGTGCTATACGAACGATAATATTGATAACGTACATGTGATTCTACTATATTTCTCAGTAAAGCATAAGGTGGACATTTTCTTATACCTTCAGTTTTCCCTTCACATCCCTCTGATTTTAAAAGTTCCAAAAAACAATCATCAATATCAGTTAAACCCTCAAAAACCATAATAGAATAATCCTCATTACAACTCAACTGATCAAAAAAATTATTTATAATTCTTTCTACAACAACCTGATGTTTATGTTTAGATTTATTTAAAATCAAATCTCGAATATTTTTACTGTCACGATTATATAAAACATCACAGATTCCTACTTCACCATTCTTTTTTATAAACGCAATAACAAGACTAGCATCAGATATAGAAACTTTTCCTCCATCATATAAATTTCTTAATAATTCCCTTTTATCAGAAAAACTAGTAGTAAATAAATCGATTTCCTCTAACTTTCTAGAAAAAAACGCTTCATCAGTTGTACCACCAACAGTGCAATCGCTAGGCTTCAAAGATATAATATCAAATTTACTTAAACTAGTATTACATGCAACTAAAAAATAAGAAGTTGAATTGTCAAGCATCAAAATTCCCCCAATTTAGCTATATAGTATCATGAAAATCAAAAAAAATCAATCCAACTAGGATTGACTTTCTTCATAAGAACAATTACTACATTTTAATTTATCATTTTTTTCTATCAAATAATTTCCACACTCTGGACAATTTTTAAAAACAGGTTTATCCCATGAAGCAAATTTACATTTAGGATAGTTACTACATCCATAAAAAACTTTACCCTTACGTGTCTTTTTTTCAAGTATTTTGCCATCACATTCTGGACAATCCATAATAACTATTTCTTCCGGTTTATCTTTCTTGATATACTTACAAGTTGGATAATTAGAACAAGCAACAAATTCTCCATAACGTCCATTACGAACAACTAAAGGACTACCACATTCTGGACATTTCTCGCCAGTTTCTTCTGGAACTTTCTTCTCCATATCAGAAAAAGCATTTTTTACACGAGGTTCAAATAATTGATAAAATTTTTTCAATAACTCATTCCAAATTTCTTTTCCTTCAGCAACTTTATCCAAATCTTCTTCCATATCACGAGTATATTCTACATTAATCAAATCACTAAAAAATTCTTGTAATTTATCAGTAGTTTCAACACCCATATCAGTAGGTTTAAATTTCTTATCTACCATCTCTACATAATTACGTTCTTTAATAGTATCAATAATTTTTGCATAAGTTGAAGGACGCCCAATTCCCAACTCTTCTAATTCCTTAATAAGTTTAGCCTCAGTATACCTAGCAGGAGGTTTAGTAAAATGTTGTTCACTAGTAACATCTGTTGCAACACACTCTTGTTTATCATTCACTTCTGGAAGAATCTTTTCTTCACTTGATTCATAATCCTTATAAATCTTTAAATATCCTTCAAAAAGTAAAACTTGTCCCGTAGTCTTAAACTTATAATCATTATTATCAAAAATAATAGTTGTTTGATTTACTTTAGCATCAGCCATAAGTGATGCAAGAGTACGTTTATAAATTAAAGAATATAATTTGAACTCATCCGACTTTAAAAAAGGTTTAACTTTTTCAGGCGTTCTCATCACACTAGTAGGACGAATTGCTTCATGAGCATCTTGAACATTTTCTTTCTTTTTGCTCTGCTTAACAAAACCTACATAATTTTTTCCATAAACTTCTTCAATATACTTTCTAGCGGGGATAACAAAATCATCAGATAAACGAGTTGAATCTGTTCTCATATAAGTAATAAGTCCGACAGTTTCATCTTCTAAATCAATACCTTCATACAACTTTTGAGCAATACTCATCGTCTTTTTAGCAGGAAAACCTAATTTAGTAGAAGCTTCTTGTTGTAAGGTAGAAGTAATGAATGGAAATTTACTCTTCTTAGATTTTTCCTTCGTATCAACAGACTCTACAACATAAATATCACTTAAAACTTCTAATACTTTATTAGCTTCTTGTTCATTCTTCAACTCTATATCTTCTGTTTTATATTTAAATAAAACTGCTTCGTAATCAGAAAATATCGCCGTTATAGTCCAATACTCTTCTGGATTAAATGCTTCTATTTCTCTTTCTCGATCAACAATTAATTTTAAAGCAACACTTTGTACACGACCAGCACTTTTAGCACCTATTTTACTTTGTAATAACTTAGAAAGTCGAAAACCAATAATACGATCCAAAATTCTACGTGTTTCTTGACTTTTTACCAAGTTATCATCAATCACAGTTGGATTTTTAATAGCATCTAATACCTTATCATGAGTAATTTCATGAAATAAAATACGTTTGTATTGATCATCTTTAATACCCAATGCATCCTTTAGATGCCAAGCAATTGCTTCTCCTTCACGGTCTGGATCGCTTGCAAGATATACCATATCACTATTTTTTACGTCTTTTTTTAATTCCTTAATAATATTACCTTTCCCCTTAATAGGAATATAGTTTGGTTTAAAACCACCATCAATATCTACACCAAGCCCATATTGACCAGTTGTTGCTAAATCACGAATATGTCCTTTAGAAGAAACAACCTTATAATCTTTTCCTAAATACTTTTCGATTGTTTTACTTTTACTAGGACTTTCGACAATAACTAGATTCTTTGACATGAAATGCCTCCTTAACTCTATATACTTATACTAACATTTTATAATTTTGTCAATAAATATTTTCTTCATTTATATTATTAAAAAAAAGAACAAAATATACTTAAAAAAGTGAAAGTTGTTGTTCTAAATAATCCCGAACCGGACCATAACTTTTCCTATGTTCTGGAATAATACCGTACTGTTCAATCGCCGCCAAATGTTTTTTAGTAGGATAACCTTTATTATCTTTAAAATCATACATAGGATATTTTTTATCTAACTCATCTAACATCCTATCCCTAGTAACTTTAGCAATAACACTAGCCGCACTAATAGTAATACTTTTAAAATCTCCTTTAATAATTGATGTAGTTGGAATATCAATAGATAATGGCATCGCATCAATTAAAATATGTTCAGGTTTTACATTACATTTTACAATAGCTTCTTTCATAGCTAACTTTGTTGCTTCATATATATTAACTTCGTCTATTTTCTTCTCAGAAATTATTCCAATACCAATCGATATAGCTTGCTTCATTATTTCATCGTAAAAGAATTCTCTCTTTTTCTCACTCAACTTTTTAGAATCAGTAAGCCCTTCCAAAGAAAAATGTTCTGGTAATATAACACATGCTGCAACAACAGGACCAACTAAAGGCCCCCTACCAACTTCATCCACTCCAGCAATCAAAGTAACTCCACTGTCTCTTAATTTACGCTCAAAATAATAATTATCCTGACTACAAACTAAAAGTTCCAATTTCTGATTAAGTTTCTTATCCTTTGGTTTATTCTCCAATTTTTTCAACTCATATGTAGCCTCTACATCAGCAAACCTATAACCATCAATTTCAACAATTTTTTCCTCATCATAAAAATTAGTACCAATCTCAAAAGAATCAAAATATTTAATTTCACTTCCAAAATATCCTTTCTTAGTATCCCAAGAAATAGAATTATAATAATCTAAAGAACAAGCTAAATCAATATCACTTGTTTCATCTAAAATATTTTGACACACCAAACTAGCACCACTAATAATAATATATTTACTTTTATCTAATTTTAAACTATCTAATTTATTTAATATTTCTTCTTTTTTCATAAATTCACTTCCATAACTATTGTATCATAATAAAAAAGGAATGAAATAAATTTCATTCGCCAACCTCTTTGAGGTTGTTTTATTTTGATATATAATTTAATTATGATAATTTGTACTGAAAATGATAAAGATTTTTATATGTTTAAAGATAAA
>CALVKI010000103.1 GCA_944332635.1 uncultured Bacilli bacterium | reverse complement strand
GCATTAGATAATACAATGTCTTCAACATCTTCACTGTATAAAAGAAAGTCATTACTTATAATTTGTAAGAAAGAAAATATATAGAATATTCCTTATCATTTATATCTTTTAACTGATATCTAAATTGACTAACGTTTTTGTTTAATTAATTGTCTTAATCTATTTTCTATTTCTTTAGCGCCATCATGGTATACAACAATATAATCTGAATCAGGATTTAGTCTATTCCATATTTCTTCCTCAAGTTCTTTGGAGACTACAAAACGTTTTAATTTTTGATTTTCTTCTAAGAAATTTGTTCCGATAAACTCTGCCCTAGGTAATATTACTTCTTCGGTTACGCAATTACTATGTAAGAAATAATCTCCAATCTTTTCTGCAAGTGGAAAAAATACTTTTTTTATTTTATTATTAGAGCTCATAAATCCATTGCCAATTATTTTTGCTTTTGGCAGTGAAATTGTTTTTAATGATTTATTATTTTCTAAAAAATAATCTCTAACCTCTTCTGCTTCAGGTAAGCTAATATCAATTAATTTATTATTATAATTTAAAAAATATTTTCCGATAAAACTAGCTTTAGGTATAAGAATAAAGTTTAACTCTTCATTGAGTTCTAAAAAGTTATCACCAATAATCCATGCTTTGGGTAATATTACCACTTCTACGCTTTCATTCCAACTTAAAAAATCACCTTTAATAATTTCTACATTAGGAAAAAAGACTTTTTTTAATCGATTATTTTGCCACATGAATCGATAACCAATATAAATTGCATTAGATAATACAATGTCTTCAACATCTTCACTGTATAAAAGAAAGTCATTACTTATAATTTGTACTTCTTCATTTTTTAAAGATATGATTACATTCTTTTTATTCAACTTTATTTCTGTTAAGCCAGATTCTTGATCATAGATTCTAACTATTTTATTTAATTCTTGTTTTTCAATTTCTAATTTTTTAATACTTGAACACAAGTCTAAAAAACCATCATCTTGATAATCAACGATAAATTCTTTTGTCTCGAGATTTAAAAGAAAATATTCAAACAACAAATATTTATCTTTGTCGTATTTTTTAACACAAAAGTTATCAATGATAATATTATTTGGGCAAAAATACACATTATCTATTTCCATATTATAAGGATAATATTTACCATCATTGGCTCTCACATATCCAGGTATTTCAAATTTACTATTTTTATTTTTTTGTTCCAAACCATAATATTTACTAAAACTATCTGTTAAGCCAGGAATAATATTATCTAAGTTATTAGAGAATGTCGCATCAGGATTTTCTACCCTATGGTTATATCAATTCTTAATTGATAAAGTATGGGTCTCATCTCGTGTAAATTGGATACTAATAACTGATGTTCCATACTCATCTTGTCTTTTTGGATGATTAAAATTTCCTCTTCTAATTTGATCGACATTTTTCTTTACCACAAAAAATACATAACAATTCTTTAATCTTCCACCTCTAAAGGTACACAATGCTTCCCTTGAAGTATAATACTCTTTAAACTTTTGAATATCCGATTCACTATGACATTCATATAAATCATATCCTGCTTCACTTAGTAGTTCTTTAGGATTCTTATCTACCCGTACTTCCTTTTCTATTTCAACATCTATAAAACTGTAAATATAATTTTTAAAACTATTTACCACACCATTTTTTACAATATCTTCATATAAAAAATGTGATGGTTCAAAATTATCTAATAAAAGTTTAGAGAGTAATCCCTCTTGCTCTAAAATAACAGGAAATAATTCACGACACAAGTGACTCATTTCTTCACCATATTTTTTCTTTATTAATTTTAAATCAGAATTCATTTTCTCACCTGTTTCCGTATTATATATTTTTTTATTGAAATGTAGGAATTGTTTTCTCGTTTATTGTGTTTTTTTTCTAATTAATTGTCTTATTCTATCCGTTATCTCATTATCACAATAAGTGGAATTGGAATCTGAATTAACATTCAGCATATGACGTAATTCAATCTTTAACTCTTTGAAAAATTTAAATAGTTTTAACTTTTTATTTTCTTCTAAAAAATCAAAACCAATATACTCCACATTAGATATATTTATTTTTCTTAACTTCTGATTAGTGCTCATAAAATTATCGCCAATTTCTTTCGCTTTAGGTAGTGAAATTGTTTGGATCGTATTATTATTTCTTAAAAAGTTATCTTTAATCTTTTCTGCTTCTGATAAGTTAATATAACTTAAAGAATCATTAAGCCATAGAAACCTGGAATCGATTATCTTCGCTTTAGGCAATGAAAGTGTTTGTATTGTTTCATTTTCTTCTAAAAAACATTTTCCAATATACTGTGCTTGAGGTAATATAACTTCTTCTGTGTTTTTAGCCTTACGCAAAAAGTAATTTCCTATATATTCAGCTTTTAGTAAACAAACCTCTTTTATATTACAACTATAATAAAGAAAATCATCATCAATAGTTTGAACCGTTTCATTTTTTAACTTTATTATTGTGTTCTTTTTATTTACTAGTAATTCTGTTAAGCCAGCCTTTTGATCATATATTCTAATTATTTTATTTTTGCCTTCTTTTAAGACTTCTATTTTTTCTACATTAGAACATAATTTTAAAAAGCCATCCATACCCATATTAAATAAAATAATTTCTTTTGTTTTTAAATTTAAAATGAAATAATCAAACAACAAATATTTATCTTTGTCGCATTTTTTAACACAAAAGTTATCAATGATAATATTATTTGGACAAAAATACACATTATATATTTCCATATTATAAGGATAATATTTACCATCATTGGCTCTCACATATCCAGGTATTTCAAATTTACTATTTTTATTTTTCTGTTCCAAACCATAATATTTACTAAAACTATCTGTTAAGCCAGGAATAATATTATCTAAGTTATTGGAGAAGGTTGCATCAGGATTTTCTACCCTATGGTTATATCGATTCTTAATGGATAAAGTATGTGTCTCATCTCGTGTAAATTGGATACTAATAACTGATGTCCCATATTCATCTTGTCGTTTTGGATAATCAAAATCTTCCCTTCTAATTTGATTGACATTTTTCTTTACCGCAAAAAATACATAACAATCATTCAATCTTCCACCATTAAAAGTGCATAATTCTTCCCTTGAAGTGTAATATTTTTTAAACTTTTGAATATCTTCTTCCGTATGACATTCGTATAAATCATAACCTGCTTCATTTAGCAGTTCTTTAGGATTCTTATCTACTTTTACTTCCTTTTCTATTTCAACATCTACTAAACTGTAAATATAATTTTTAAAACTATTTACCACATCATTTTCTACAATATCTTTATACAAGAAATGATTAGGTTCAAAGTTATCTAATAAAAGTTTAGAGAGTAATCCCTCTTGCTCTAAAATAACAGGAAATAATTCACGACATAAGTGACTCATTTCTTCACCATATTTTTTCTTGATTAATTTTAAATCAGAATTCATTTCTCTCACCTGTTTTTGTATTATATCACTTTTTCATTAATTACTTTACTAATTATTGTTCGCTTGTGTATAAAGTTTGGTAAACAGAACAATTTTCCATTAATTCTTCATGTTTTCCACAAGCAATTTCTTTTCCCTTGTGAATAACATGAATTTCATCGGAATCGACAATAGTAGAAAGGCGATGAGCGATGATAAGAACCGTATGATTTTTGACCAATTCATCCATCGTCTTTTTAATATAGTTTTGTGATTCATTATCAAGTGCGCTTGTTGCTTCATCAAAAAGTATAATTTTAGTGTTCAAAAGTAACGTTCTAGCAATCGCAATACGTTGTTTTTGCCCCCCACTTAAGTTAATACCACCTTCACCAATCATAGTGTCATATTGTTTTGGTAGACTCATAATATAATCATCAATATAAGCTTTTTTACATACTTTTCTAACTTCTTCTAATGTTACATCAGGCTTTACAAGTTGAAAATTTTCTAATAAAGTTCGATTGAATAAGAAAGGATCTTGACGAATGATAGATATCATTTGTCGTAGAGATTTCTCACTAATATCTTCAATAGGAATGCCATCGATTAATATTTTACCTTTTGTTACATCAAAATAACGTAATAATAAATTAAAGATTGTACTCTTTCCATTTCCGCTTTTACCTACAATCGCAATTTTTTGGTTAGGACGCAAATTCATTGTAATACCATTCAAAATATTTTTTTCTTCATCATAATATTTAAAATATACGTTTTGAAAATTAATTACACCAACTGGATCTTTTACCTCTACAGATCCAAATTTTTCATCAGCGTAAAGTTTATTATTTAAAATTTCATTCATTCTTTGGATAGAAACCATTACTTTATTATAATTAATAATCAATTCACTTAAGCTACTTACGACATAATCAACTCGCCAAAGATAATTTTCTATCATAATGAAGGTAGAATAAACAATGTGACCTTGTATAAAATAATAACCACAAGTAAGGAAAATAACAAATTGTAAAAGCTCATATAGTATCCCTAGCAATCCTCTATAATTTACCTTATAGTTATCACTCTTTTTAATATGAGAAAACATGTGATCGATGGATTGGTACAACTGCTTTTCCGTATTTTTTTTAATATTTAAAGCTTTAATTTCACGAATACCAGATA
>CALVKI010000102.1 GCA_944332635.1 uncultured Bacilli bacterium | reverse complement strand
GTTCATGATCTGTTATATAAATTACTCATCTTTATTATACGAAGAAAATTATCTTTACACCAGTAAAATTAAAACTTTTTTTGATGAATTTGAGTACGAAAAATCATCAAAAAATTTCGGGCTTCGCTTACAATAAATAAGACTTTTTAGATTTTACTTTTTCTAAAAGTATATAAATAGAAAGAAAAATCAAAACAAAAGAATCGCCAGGGGTGTGGGGGAAAGCGATTCTTTTTTTTGGTAGTTGAAGGAACTAAAGAAAGAGTGATATCTGGTGACTTACTTCATATAAAAGTAATAAAAATATAAGAATGAATAAAAAAATATGTTATAATGTTAAAGAAGGATAGGAGGATAAATAATGAAAAAAGAAGTAATTAGCTCACCAATACGTTGGGCTGGTTCAAAGAAAAAACTCCTAAATGAAATGTTAGAAGAGACATTTAAAAGGCATCAAAAAAACTATGTGGAATGCTTTTTAGGATCAGCAGTTGTATTATTAAATGTTATTAATAATAATGAGGATTTAGATTATGAAAATTTTTATGTAAATGATATTAACTCCAATATTATAAATTTTTATATTTTATTACAAAAGAAACCTGAGTATCTAATTACTCAAATCAAAGAATTAAGTGATAAATATAACAACTTTTCAATGGATGAAAAATCTAGCTTGTTTTACGAAATTAGAAATATATTTAATTGTTCAGATAATTCAGATGAAAAATCTATATATTTTTATTTTTTAATGAAAACAGGGTTTAATGGAGTATATAGAGAAAACAGCAAAGGACATTTTAATGTACCGTTTGGTAAAAAAGAAAAAATAATCATAGATGAAAAATACTTAATGAACATTTCTAAAATGATAAAAAAAGTAAAATTTTATAATCTACCATTTGAAGATTTCCTTAATAAGATGAATAAAAAGGGAATACTAGATGATGCCTTTGTGTATTGTGATCCACCATATTTACCAGATGATTTGCTTGTATATCAAAAACAAATGTTATATACAAAAGATTCATTTAATCATGAAATGTTCTTTTCAACTTTAAACGAATTGAATATAAAGAATGTTATGATTTCAATGTCAGAATCTATAATAGCAGACAAAATATATAATAATCCACCATTTAAAAAAATTGACGTAAGAAATATCATAAGAGTTATAAATCCAAAAAAGCTATTTTCTTCAAAGGAGGTAGCATATATAAACTATCAAATTGAAGAGTAAAAAATCTTCTTTTTTTTTATAAAAAACAACAATAATTACAAAATATTTGACAAATATTGCAAAAATATGATATATTCTTGCTGAGAGAGGCGATGTTAATGAGTGTAAAAAGAGATAATTTTAAAAGAATTTCAGATAATCGTGTAAAAAAAATAAATGATTTAATATCAAAACTTCATAATTTAATAAATCCGTCATTCTATGAATATGATGACAAAGAGATTGACGAAATGTTTAATAGTATTCAGAATGAACTAGACAGACAAAAGGAATTATTTTTAAAAGAAAGAAATAAACCTAGAAAGAGGAAATTATGAGAGCGTGTGATGTTATAAAAAATAAATTACTAAGTACTTCTTTAATTGAGAAAGATAGTCGTTATATAAAATATTTAATAATTTCCTCTATAGCTAATAAAAAAGCAACACGTGAATTAATAGCTAAACATATTACTTTAAATATAGACGACAATTCATTTGTCGATGAAGAAGCATTGAGTTTCTATTTAAATATCAACTTTGATTCGAACGGAAAGGAAGAATACATTTTATCAAAACAAGAAGAAGATTTATATAGATTGTTTCATCGGTTAATAAAAGCAATAAACGAAAATTCTGATGCAAGTAATGAAAAATTGATTTCAAAAATAATGGAAAAAATGGATACAAATTATGAAGAAGCACTTGCTTATAATTATTTATATTTTAAAAATAATTATAACGAAAAGTTTTCGGACTTGTATTTACGCTCACTATATTTTGATTTATTGATAAACTATAATAATTATAAAACTCAGTTCGAAAATATTAGAGCAAAGTTTAACATTATAGATAAAAAAGAAATGTTTGAAAATTTGGATGATGATATAGTTGAAAATCCATTATTATCTATGTTAGTAACATACTCAAATACATTTGAAAAGAAATGGTTAAAAAGATTTGATATAGTAACTTTAAAAGATTTATTAAACAATAACTACAAATTATTTTCTTTGATATTTTGTATTGAAGTAAATAGTTATTTAAGATTACTGAATGACATAAATGCAGAAAAAATAAAAAATATATTTATTAGATTCGAGAATTTTTATGATGAATTAGATGATAAGTGGGTATTTATTTATAATTCGAGAACTAAAAGAGTGGGAACGGATAGAGTGTTGACACTTCAAGAAGTAGGCGATGAAATAGGGTTGACTCGTGAAAGAGTTAGGCAAATTGAAGCAAAGATACATAAAAAGATTAATTATATAAAGATAAATTTTGATGATTTAATTCCAGTTTTTAGATATGTTGATATTAAAAGACTTTTATATGTATCTAATGAGAGGTTTATTAAAATACTCAATAATGAAATAGTATCTAAATTGATAAAAATAAAAACTAGTAATAGCAATAATATGAAAATACATTTTTCTGAAGATTATGATACATTTTATTTTGAAGAAAAAAATATTGATGAAATTGTTGATGAATTCAAAAAAACACTTCCATCCGTTATCATCGAAGAAAACTACAAAAAAACAACTTATATTGAAAAGATGATAATTGACAATGATTATAAATTAACCAAAAAAGGATTCTATATCAAAAAGCAATACAATGAGAGTGATACATATTTAGAACTACTAGACCTACATTTTCCAGAAGGATATAGGATAAATAATGATGATGACTATAATTTTCTTATGGATAAATATAAGGAATTATATAAAACCGAAGAGGTTCCAACAAGCAGCAGATATATAGCAACAAAACTGGATAGTAACAAAGATTATTGTATTATCGATAGAGGTATGTATTTACGAAGAGATAAATGTCCGGAATTACCTAACCAATTAAAGAATAAGATTATTAATTATATTAAAAATAGTAATCTTGTTGTATATTACAGTGAGATTTATGAGTTGTTTAAATTTGAATTAAATATGAATAATATTAATAATCAGTATTTGCTAAAGGGGCTTCTCGATTATGAGTTAGGCAGTGAATTTCACACAAATAGAGATTTTATAACTTATGGAACACAGCAAAATAAATGGGTTGCTATTATAAACTACATGAAAAGTTTCAATAATATCTTCACACTAGATGATTTATATAATGAGTTTCAAGGAGTTTCGTACACAATATTTCAAGGTATCATTTCTAGTGAAAGTGATAAAGGTTTATTAATTTTATATAATAAAAGATTTATTTATGTAAATAAAACTAATATTGCAGCTATAAGAAGTGAATTAAAAAATAAAATAGAAGAATTATTTATAACGTTAAATACTAATTATCTTACATCTCATAAAATATATGCAAAAATAGCATTATCAAATAATAATTTCTTATCAAAAGTAAATTTTGAAGTTGATGGCTTTAATCTATATTCAATTATTCGAAGTTTATTTCCAAATGATTATTATTATAGGAGACCAATCATCAGTAAATTAGATGCTGGAATAATAACTAATATTATTGCCTTGCGCCAGTATCTAATAACACTAGATGAATTTGATATTAAGAAAGTTGAAATGTATGTAACAAAAATGGGTCTATCTAATAAATGGTTTTATGAATACTATACGCTATGTGAATATATGAGTGAGGAGTTTGTTTTAATAGATAAAAAGACAATGGTAAAAAAAGAGAAACTTGATATTGATGAATACACACTAAATCAAATAGAAAGTAATCTTGATATTCTATTAGAAAGATATGATGAGATTAACCTAAATGAATTTGATGCATATTTTGTATTCCCAGATATAAAAGGGTATGAGTGGAATAAATACTTATTAATAGGCTTAATAAATACATATATGCTTGATAAATATGAAATAAAAAAAGACAGTATTAATTTCTGTATAAGGAGGATTAACAATGAACTATAATATATGGAGATTTCCAAGTAATAATTTTACAAGTGAAAGTGGATTGAACAACTCAGATATGGAAACATTCAAGAAAGATCCAATGGCATCTTTAGCAAGAGAAATATGTCAAAACTCACTAGATGCTAGAAGGGAAGAGTGTAATAAAGCAATCGTAGAGTTTGAAGTGTTTACAATAAACAATACTGATATTCCAGGATATTCAAGATTAAAAGAAGAAATTGAATCATGCCACGATTACAGAAAACACCCTAATGATAAAGCGGAATTGGCTGGTATGTTAAATTCAATCAATAATGAAAAAATTAAGTGTTTGAGAATTAGTGATAAAAACACAACGGGATTAGGTGATGTTTTTGGGTCAACAGAAGATAGTAAATTTTATTTATTAACTAAAGGTAGTGGATTAACTTCAAAAATAGGTGGAAAAGGTGGTTCAAAAGGTGTAGGTAAATTTGCATGCTTTGTAGCAAGTTCTTTTAACACAGTCTTCTATTCTACAAAAAATGAAGTAGGAGAAGAGGGCTTTTTAGGAATAAGTAAACTATGTTCTACTATTTATAAAGATTCACCAGAGCAAAGAACAGTTGGAATTGGTTACTACAGTAGTGACGAAAGAAATTTACCTATTGCAGGTCAATTAAATTTACAACCAAATTATATAAGAACAGAATATGGTACAGATATATATATTCTAGGATTTAAGGGAGTAGATGATTGGAAGAAGAAAATCATTACTATGATTCTTGATAGCTTTATGGTTGCAATAATGTTTGATGAACTTGAAGTTAGAGTTGATGATATTTTACTAAATAAAAAAACAGTTGGAAAACTTATTAGTAAAGATTACATCACAACTAATAAACAATTAATAAATATTAAAGCTCAATATGAATTACTTACTGGTGACGATGTATATTCAGAAAACATAAAATTAGATGACTTTGGAGAAATAAAAGTATTATTAAAAGCATATAAAAAAGAAACCGCAGAGGAAGCAACTAAAAACTGTATAATGGTTAGATATCCACATATGAAAATTAGAACATTAAGAAAAATATCATCAGTTCCATGCTCAGCATTATGTATTATAGAAGATAGTGACTTTAATAATAGATTAATAAATGTAGAAAATCCACAACATACTGATTGGGAAACAAACAGGCTTTCTGGAACACTGAAAGCAGAAATGGATTATCAAATTAATACAATGGAAGATAGTATTCTCAATTATGTTGCCGATACTTTATCTATGGGAATAGAAGAAGAAAGTGATATAGAGGGTGCTGGAGAATTTTTACCATCAGCAAATAATGATGGAGACTTCGGAGAAAATAAACCTACTATTATTGAAAAACCTATAGTAATTCCAAAAACTAGAGTAAGGATAAAAGATACGAATCCAACAACATCAGCTGACGATGGAAGTGAAGCGGACATTCCAGATGTTGGAGATTTAGATGATAATGGTAATGACACTTCAAAACCCGAGGGACACAATCAAGGACATGGCGGAGGAGTACATGAAACAGAAGAAAAAACCGGCCACAAAGAAGGAGACCAAGAAATATTAAGAACTGCTCCTTTAAAAGGGATGAAATACATACCATTTATTCCTAATAAAGCATCAGGTGAGTTGATAATAGCTTTTAAATCTTTGTATGATGAAAAAGATTGCCAATTAATGCTAAGTTATAAAGATGAATCAAATCAAAAATATAAAGTAAATGTATCATATGCAACTATTAATGAAATACCGGTTAATGTTAACGATGGAAATATAGAAGGATTTAATTTGGAAACAGGAAAAGAATACACAGTCAAAGCCCAAACAGATGTATATGATTATTATAGAATTGAGGTGACTATATATGCGAATAAGAAATAACTTGTTTCCGTATCCAGTATTGAACTCCAAAGAAACTATCTCATCTTTTGTTAATTCGTTTTTTAAATTTGATTATGAAGAATACCAAGATGATAATTATTACTATTTAAAAAATATTCAAATTGATTTAAGTGATGAAAAAATACTAGAGTTAATTGAACAAGGAAAAGCAGAAGCAAAAGTAATTGTTGAGTGCTCTAGAACTATATATAGAAGTATTTTCGCAGTAAATTTGTCTGAAACAACAATAAAAATTCCAATTTCAGAATTAAGAGGGCCAGTAGAAATATCATGTTTTATATATGCTAAAGAGAATATAAAAGGCTATTATAGTAATAACTTTAATAAGATATATGGAGATTATAAATTTGATATTGATAAATTTGATATACTTGCCGTAGATGATGGGTACAATACAAAAATAGATTTTGATGAGCAAAAAGATAATAAAGTATCATCCATTTTCGTAGTTGTAAGTAGTGGGGATCCAAATTCAAATACTATGGATTTCGATGTAAAAAGAAAAAATATTAAAATTACATTACCAAATAAAGAATATGGTTTTTATACAAATATGAAAAATGATACAAATTATCAAAATGTATTTTTTGCAATAATTGCTATCCCAGCATTGACTTATGCCTTATCAAAAGCTCAGGAAGAAGATTTTGATACTGCTAGAAATACATATGATTGGCTTGAATCAGTTATCAATGCTTATGGAAAAATATATGAGAGAAGCTTAGAAGATGACTGGGGAAAACTAGAAGTAGATGTTCCTCAGAGATTACTAAACAATGCAATAACACAATCTATCGATGATTTCTACTTTTTGATGATAGATAGATATAGAAAAAGAGGTGAAGATGATGAATAATTTAATAAATGTTATGTATGTAACTGACCAATTGTTAGAAAATTTGCGTGAAAATGCAGTAGAAGTTGGAGAATTAATTAAATGCCACTCTGATACTTTATGGTTAAAAAAATATGCATCTGGTCAAATGTTTGAAGAAAAGAAGTTTACAATTCCAGATTTTAAATTGCATCTTAGTGATGACGGAAATTATGACAAAGTCGATTATAAAAATTGCATAACATTATATGAAGCACTTAATAAACTACCAAGATATGTACTAACAAATGAAAACTTTTGGGTTTGGCTTGAATTAACATCATGTTATGAAGTGTGTAGACAAGCTATGCCAATAAAATCAAAATCCACATTTAAAGATCACTGGTTATTTAGTGGCGGAAATCGAAGAGGAATATTCTTTGGAGTTTTATCAAGATGTTATTTTAGAGTTGAATTGACTATTGATGATTCACTACCTGATAAATATGAATTAACAAAGTTTGTATGCGAAAAAATTGAAAGATTTAGAACTTTAACCTGGCGAAGCATCTCCAGCGAAAAACATGTTGTATTAGGAGTAATTAAAGCAGAAAAAGACTTGTATGATGAATACAATAAAGATGCAGAAACTGCAGAAATGTTTCGTAAAGCAGAAGCCGGAAAAAATGGAGAAAACTTATATACAGAATTTAGTAAACAACTATCTTTATTCGGTAGTGTTAGATTATTAGATGCACTTTCAGAAGAAGATATATATGAGTTTTCAAAACAAAAGATGGTTGAACTAATTGATAGATTTAATAGTTAAAAAAGATGCAACATTATGCATCTTTTTCATTATCAATTATTTTTTCTAATTCAATACCTATTTTTTTTATAACTCCAACTACAAGAGCGTTCCCCATCATAAAATATCTTTTCTTATCACTCATACCAGTATTCGTCCAATCATCCGGAAATCCGTTGATTCGTTCACATTCTTTTGGAGTTAACAAACGAAGTTTTTTTGTTTTGAAGTCTTCTATTACATGAGTTGTTCTACTGACCCCACTTTCACTAGTAAGCATGGTTCTAGCAGGAGCATCCAAATTATCTGGAAAAGGCATAGAACCCTCACAGTAATAATATGGTTCTCCATTGGGTTTGACTCTAGGAATCTTTTTACTTCCCTTTAGGAAAGCAAACTTCTCTATTTGTTTATCGTTTAAGAAGTATTTTTCGTCAACTGGATGTTCTTCACGAATATTTCTTAAAGGATAAATAAGGTTATAATCAGATTTAACTTTTACAGTATAAATACCACCGTTAGTCATAACACCAGCATTATAAAACTGGCATTTAAAATTATCACTAACATCTTTTAAATCCTTATACTCAGAAATACTTGTTTCGCTAATGGCTTGATACTCAGACTTAATTGGGAATTGTTGTATAAACAATCCTTTTTCAAAAATAACATCTCTATCTTTAACTCTTTGCATTTCTTTATAATAATTTGTAGATTTATGATAGGCAAAGATATAAGTTCGTCTACGTTTTTGTGGAAGACCATATTCTCCTGCATTAATAACTCTCCATTGTACATCATACCCGTTTTCGTAAAAACTTCTTAGCATAATTCCAAAATCTCTACCACGTTGTTTAGCAGGAGATAATAAAAGTCTATCAACATTTTCTAATAATACAAAAGAAGGTTGTTTGATTGCTAGAGTCTGTTCGATGGCCCACCATAGAACACCTTTTTTTCCTTCAATACCTTTACTATTAGATAATGTTTGCGCTACAGAGTAGTCTTGGCAAGGGAATCCACCAACCAATAAAGTATGGTCTGGGATATCATGCTTATCAACTTCAAAGATATCAACATTAGATACAGAATCTTCACCAAATCTTTTAGCATAACATTCATAAGCTTCTTGACTTTTAGTAGCAGGTTCCCATTGGTTAGCCCATAAAAACTTCCAATTTCCTTTTTCCACAACTTTACCATCTTTAAGTTCAACATGATTTAATCCACATCTAAACCCGCCAACTCCGGCAAATAATTCTATTGCTGTTTTTTCCATATATAAAACCTCCCCGTTGTTATATCGTTCCAATTATATTATAATAAAAGCAAATGGAAAGATCAACCTTTTCTAACAATATTATTATAAATTATTTAACAAAAAAGATCAACCTTAGGCCATTACTATTTTAAAATAAAATGAATAAAAAAACAAGATCGAAAGGAGTTTTTTATGAAAAAAGGTAGGTTATACAGTAGAGAAGAGATAGAAGTAATTGCAAAATCAGCAATAGGAAAATCACTTAATGATATTCTAAATGAAGAAGTAGTTACAATAGAGGATAAAGAAGCAAATAAAGGAGGACTAGGTCAATTAATTGAAAAATATCTATTTGGTATGGATAATAATAGTGACTCAGAACCTGATTTTATGCCTGCTGGAATTGAACTAAAAGTTACTCCATATAAAAAGATAAAAGGAAATCAACTTTCAGCAAAAGAAAGATTAGTACTAAATATTATTGATTTTGAAGCAGAATATAAAAATGATTTTAAAAATAGTCACTTTTGGTATAAAAACAATAAAATACAACTTCTATGGTATTTATGGGAAGCAGGAAAAGATAAAAAGGATTACAAAATAACTCATGAAAAATTATTAGAGTTAGCACAAAGTGAAGATTTAAAACAGATAGAAGAAGACTGGAATAAAATCATTAATAAAATCAAGAAGGGACAAGCACATGAGATATCTGAAGCTGACACTATGTATTTAGGCGCTTGTACCAAAGGAGCAAATGCTAAAACATTACGTGAGCAGCCTTTCTCATCTATAAAAGCAAAACAAAGAGCTTTTTGCTTTAAGACCTCATATATGACTCAGCTAGTAAGAAAATATATCGGAGATTATAATGATGTAGAAAAAGTTCTTAAAAATGAAGAAGAGACATTTGATAGTTTTATTAAGAAAGTTATTAATAAATATAAAGGAAAGACACAAAAAGAATTGATGGAAGAATTAAATATCGATTCAAAAGCCAAAAATATCTTTAGTATGATAATAAGCAGAATGTTTAATGTTAAATCAAAATTGAAAGAAACAGAGGAGTTTCAAAAAGCAAATATTATTCCAAAAACAATTAGAATGGAAGAAAATGGAAATATTATTGAATCAATGTCTTTCCCATACTTTAGCTTTGAAAATGTTTTAAAAACCGATTTCGAAGATTCTGATTTAAGAGAAGAATTAGAAACCACTAAATATATGTTTTTTATATTTAAGAAAGAAAATGAAGAGTATGTATTTAAAGGAATAAAATTATGGAACATGCCTGAATCAACCATAGATTCAAAAGTAAAAGATATGTATGACAAAACAAGAGAAGTAATTAAAACTGGAAATATTGTAAATCACATAGATGAAAGAGGAAGAAGAATAACTAATTTTCCGGGTATGAGTGATAATGAAGTATGCCATGTAAGACCTCATGGTAGAAATGCAAATGATACACTACCATTACCAGTAAAAGACAAAGTAACAGAATTGGATGAATATACCAAACAGTGTTTTTGGCTAAATAATAGTTATTTGAAAGAAATATTAAAAGAGTTAACTTAAGATAATGAAATAAAAAATAGAAATGAGTGATTAAAAATGGAATATACATCCGATTCTTCAATTAATTATATACTAAATAAATTTAATGAAGAATTTTATTTAAAGGAATTTTCTTTTCAATACGATTTAATAGAGTTAAGATGTATATTATATATGTTTGAAAAATATATTCAAACAGGTAAATCTAGCTGTACATCTACAATCTATAAAAGTAAAAATAAAAAATATAAATACTTTTGTTATATCATTCCTTTAGACATATGTGATTCACATGTGTTTATGCGCTACTTTACAGATGACAACATAAAAAAGAAAATAAAGATGAATATATCAGTTTTTATTGAAATCGATATTAAGAATTTTAATAAAATAAGGTTAAAAATTTTTTCAATAAAAGACATATTGGAAAGCTATAGAATTCCAAAAAAAGAATTTAACTTATTATGTGAGACAATCACTGATGATATAGAAAATATTATTGGAAGTATTAAAAATAAAAAGATGAGAAATTCAGGGTTAATAAAATTTATAGGAATAAAAGGTGATGAATTGGTAGGTTATTATAAGACAAAATTTTTTGAAATCGACGCCGGAAATTGTGCCCCATTATTTAAAAATAATGGAAAAAAAGTAAAAATAAAATATAAATTTCCAGAATATATAATCAATGCCAAATTTAACAATAAAACATATTATATAAACTTATCTGATTTTTATCAGGCCATTATAAATACAATAATTCAAACTATAGGAAAAATAAAAATTGAAGATGACACAAACCAAACGTTCTATGGCGATTCTGATGATTTATCAATATTTCATGAGAAATATGACAAAACAAGTCGAGAAAAAATACCACCTTATATAGATGAAATTATTGATAATTTCTTAAAACTAAGCCCCGCTAAGCAGAATTGCTTATATAGGTCTTGTTATAGTTATCTGGAAGCAAAACGAACAATAGGTCCTCGTTCATTATTTTTTTCATATCAAGCTATAGATAATATTGTATGGTACAAAGAAAAAATAGGTGAATATCCATCAGGTCAAAGAAGTGATAACATTAATAATCTATTAAATAAATATTATAATGGCTATTTTTCAAAAAATATAGATAGTGAAGTAATAAAATGGTAGGATGAAAATAGAAATAAATTTGCACATAATGGGATAGAAGAAAACGATTTGACTAATATTATAATAGAGAGAACATATGATACCCTTTATATTAAAAATATAGAACATGATGTAGCTGATTTTGTATATATTATAATAATTTCAGAATTAAATAATTCACTAAATAAATAATAAAAAATTATACAAAAGGGAAAGGCAATTTTAGGAGTTCTATCTATAGTAATCACTTTATCATTGCAAAGTAGCTGGTCTGAATCCTTAGATAAAATATCTGAAGATTTGGATAATGTAAGTGGTGAAAATACGGAAGAAGTTCTAAAAAATGTTGACGTAAACATGGGAACTTTTGAAGTAACAACAGATGAGTACGGATTTAGTGAAACTAAATTAGTAGTAAACGTAACAAATAATGCTAGCGAAAAGAAATCCTATAATAGAAGCATCAATGTATTAAAACTACTACAAAGTAGTTTTTTTCATTAGATTAATAAGATATAAAATAAAACAACCGCTTTCCCCACACGATAAAAAATACCTTTTGATTTTTCTTTCTATTTATCTATACTTTTAAAAAGAAGAATCTACAAAAGTCCCAACCGATGACGGGCGAAGCCCGAAATTTTTTGATGATTTTTCGTACTCAAATTCATCAAAAAAAGTTTTAATTTTACTGGTGTAAAGATAATTTTCTTCGTATAATAAAGATGAGTAATTTATATAACAGATCATGAAC
>CALVKI010000101.1 GCA_944332635.1 uncultured Bacilli bacterium | reverse complement strand
ATAAAAGTCTTCCAAAAGGAAGCTTTTTCTTTAAGGGAGAGATTATATGCTTTTTTCAAGTATTACATTTTTATTTTATTTTTTACCTCTATTATTGATAATATATTTTATAGTGCTAAAGAAATTTAAAAATTTAGTTTTATTTATATTTAGTCTATTATTCTATTTTTATGGTGAACCTAAATATGGATTTTTATTGATTTTATCTTGTATTATTAATTATATAATGGGAATTTTAATAGTTAAACATAGAAAGTATGATAAGATTTTTTTAATTATAGCTCTTACGTATGATATAGGTAGTTTATTATATTTTAAATATTTAGATTTCTTTATAGAAAACATAAATAATATATTTAAAAGTGAAATACCATTTTTTTATATAGTTATGCCAATAGGAATTAGTTTTTTTACTTTTCAAACAATCAGTTACATTGTAGATATTTACAATAAGAAAGTAAAACCTTCCAAAAATTTTCTTAATTTTGCAACCTATGTATGTTTATTTCCTCAGCTAGTAGCAGGACCAATTGTTCGTTATCAAACAATAGAAAATGAGCTTAAAAATAGAGAAAGTAACTATGATACATTTGCACTTGGTATAAAAAGATTTACAATAGGTCTTGCCAAGAAAGTATTAATAGCAAATTTATTAGGAGAGCTATGCACTTCATTAGCAGCAATATCTAATCAATCAGTTACATCATATTTATTTCAAGCAGTAGGTTATACTTTACAAATATATTTTGATTTTAGTGGTTATTCAGATATGGCAATAGGGCTAGGATTATTTTTTGGTTTCCACTTCTTAGAAAACTTTAATTATCCATTAATAGCAAGTTCTATTACTGATTTTTGGAGAAGATGGCATATATCCTTATCAAGTTTTTTTAGAGATTATGTCTATATACCATTAGGAGGCAATAGAGTATCTTTACTAAAATGGATAAGAAATATTTTTATAGTCTGGTTTTTAACTGGTTTTTGGCATGGAGCTAGTTGGAATTTTATCTTATGGGGAATATATTTTGCTATTATTTTAGTATTAGAAAAAAGAGTATATGGAAAATATTTAAAGAACACTAAAATATTTAAATATATATATACACTAATCCTAGTAGTAATTAGTTTTATTATATTTAAGTGTGAAAATACAATTGATATAAAAATCTTTTTATCTAGTATGTTTGGTTTGAATAATTTACCGTTCATAAATATCGAAACGTTATATTATATAAGAAGTTATTTAATTTTATTTATAATAGCAATAATATCAGCAACACCATTATTAAAAGTAATAGCAAGAAAAATAAAACCAGTAGCTTTTTTAGAACCTATCATCTATATAGGAATAATGATATTAGTAACAGCATATTTAGTAGATTCTTCATTTAATCCATTTTTGTATTTTAGATTTTAAGGAGGATATATGAAAAATAAAGTAATAACAATTTCTTTTGTTGTCATGATAGAACTTTTCTTTCTATTAAGCTTAGTTATAAAGGATAAACAAATTAGCAAATCAGAAAGAAGAAAATTAGCACAGTTTCCTAATTTAACAATAAATAAAATAATGGATGGAAGTTTTACTGATGATTTTGAAGATTATACATTAGACCAATTTCCTTTTCGAGATACATTTAGAAGTATAAAAGCAAACACTAATTATTTTGCCTTAAATATGCTTGATAATAATAGCGTATACTTAAATGAACAAGGTATATTTAAAATGGATTATCCAACTAATATTGAGTCTATTAATAATTTTATTAATAAAATTAATAGTATAATAGACACTTTGAACAAAGATAATAAAGTATATTCTTTAATTATTCCTGACAAGAATTATTATGTGAAAGAGAAGTTATTCTTAAAAATAGACTACGACTTGCTATATTCTAAAATAAAAAAATTACATACAACACCAATCGATATTAGGAATATAATGGAACTAAATGATTACTATAAGACCGATACACATTGGAAACAAGAAAACTTAAATAAAGTAGTAAAATCACTTAGTAAAGTAATGAGGCTTCCATATACAAATTTGAATTATAAACATAACAATTATCCTAATTTTTACGGAGTATACTATGGTCGAGCCGCCTTAAAAGGACAACCGGATACTATAACATATCTAACTAATGATATTATTAACAAAAGTACAGTAGAATATTTAGAAAATCTTGAATTAAATACAGTTTATAATCCAGAAAAACTAACAGGAATGGACTCATATGATGTGTTCTTAGATGGAGCTTCATCATTTATTACTATTAATAATCCAAACTGTAAAGAAAATAGAGAACTAGTAATATTTCGTGATTCCTTTGGGAGTAGTTTAATACCATTACTAATTCCATATTATTCTAAAATTACTGTAATTGACATTAGATATATAACAAGCAGCAATTATTTAAATAAAGTACAATTTACTAATCAAGATGTACTTTTCTTATATAGTACATTACTTGTAAATGATAGTTCTAGTTTAAAAGATTAAAGGAAAACAGCCTATAATATGTTACTTAATTGTTTAATAGAATTGACACATAATATGAGATATAACAGCTCTATATTTTGCATAACAAATAATAACATGGAATTTTAATATGATTGAAATAATAAAGAAGTTGAAAGACACTTTTTAATATTAAAAAAATACACAATTTGAGATATAATAAAAAATAGGTGATAGAATGAAAGATGAATTACCAATAAGAGAAGAATATAGAAACAGTCACAGAAAAAGAAAGTTACGTTTTAAAAAGTGGGTAATTATAGTGTTTTTTCTATTTTTCTTAGGCTTATTATCCATATCTAGTATTGGTATTTATTTTTGGCTAAATGATAATAAAGAGATAAAAAATATTCAAGATAAAGTAATAGAAGATACTAGTGTAAAAGAAAAGAAAGATAATGAAAACACAGAAAATATTAACCCACCAGAAAATAAAAGTGATGATTACTGGGATTATATAAAAATGAATTTATTAGAAGTTGACTTTCAAGATTTGTTAAGAAAAAATCCTGATACAGTTGGCTGGATACAAGTAAATGGAACTAATATTAATTATCCAATTGTGCAAACAACAAACAATGATTACTATTTACACCATGCTTTTGATAAGAGTCCAAATGACGCTGGTTGGGTTTTTATGGATTATAGAAATAATGCTACAACATTTGATCAAAATACTATTATTTATGCTCATAGTCGTTATAATGGTACAATGTTTGGTAGTTTAAAAAATATTTTAGAAAGCTCTTGGTACAATGATAAAAATAATTATATTATTAGATTATCAACTCCAACAGAAAATACAATGTGGCAAGTA
>CALVKI010000100.1 GCA_944332635.1 uncultured Bacilli bacterium | reverse complement strand
TCCTGCATATCATCCATATTCTTTATTGTATGAGTTTTGATATACTCATCCATATAGTCATTTACTTCTTTTGGTAATTCATTTTTCTTCATATTAAAAAACCTTCCATTTCTTATTTTATCATATCCGGAAGGTTTTTTCCTATTTACACAACTTTTTCTATACTCTCGTGAGTACTTGACAGGTAGTAGTATCTATTTTCTTCCTTTTTTTATTTTAAAAATCCATTTACAATAACTTCTTCTGATTCTTTTTCTGATAGTCCTAAGGACATTAATTTCATTAGTTGTTCTCCTGCAATTTTACCAATTGCTGCTTCATGTATTAAATTAGCATCTACATTTTTATCAAATATTTCTGGCACTGCTTTTACTTGTCCTTCTCCTTTTATAATAGCATCACATTCCACGTGGGCATAACATTTTGTATTTCCGGTAATATTAGAAATAAATTCTTGATATGAATTGTCTGTTGCGACTGAACGTGATGTTACATGTGTAGATGAATTTTCTCCTTTTAAATTTACTACAAATTCTGTTTTAGCTTGTTGATCTTTGCTAGTTAATATTTTTTCTGTGATTACTAATGTAGCGTCACTATCTAACTCTGCTTTTGTAGTACGAATTGTATCATCTACACCTTTTATTTGTGTAGTATCCATTACCATGTATGAACCTTTTGCCATATGAATTTCTGTTACTGGATTTAGAACTTTTTTTCCATCTCCTACTCCTAGTCCACAATGACGTTCAATATATTTTACTTTAGCCCCCTCTTCTAAATAAAACCTATGAATTCCATCGTGTTGGGCATCCCAGTGACCATTATTGGTAATTCCACAACCTGCTACTATAATTATATTAGCATTTTTACCTATATGAAAATCATTATATACTACGTCTTTTAGACCACTTTCAGTAATGATTACTGGAATATTTACCGTACCAAATAAAGTATCTTCTTTTACATATATATCAATTCCACTATTATCTTCTTTTGACACAATATTAATATTAGGATTTACTTTTCGTTCTAATTTTTTTCCGTTTTTTCTAATATTGTAACTATCTGCGTTTTCTGGGTTTTCACCAACAATTTCTTGTAGTAATAATTTATCTTCCGCTTCCACAGGTTTTCACCTCCTTGCAGCACTTTTTAGGTCTAAAGATTTGGTCAAATACTTCTTCTTTTCTGCCAAATTCTTGAACGATTCCTTCTCCCATTAGGATAATTTCGTCTGCTATATTTAGTATTCTTTCTTGGTGAGAGATTACTAGAGTAGTACCTGAAGATTCTTTACTTATTTCTTTAAATACATCTGTTAAATTTTGAAAGCTCCATAGGTCAATTCCGGCTTCTGGCTCATCAAAAATGGCTATATATGGATTTCTTGCCATCACAGTTGCAATTTCTATACGTTTTAATTCTCCACCAGATAATGATTTGTTTACTTCACGATCTACATATTCAATTGCACAAAGTCCTACTTTTGATAAGATATTGCAGGCTTCGTTTTTTGTTAGTTCTTTTTTTGTTGAAAGCTTTAATAAATCATATACTGTAATACCCTTAAATTGTACTGGTTGTTGAAAAGCAAAGCCGATTCCTAATTTTGCTCTCTCATCTATCGTTTTATTAGTAATATCTTGGTCATTTAATAAAATAGTTCCAGAATCAGGTTTTTCTATTCCCATAATAATTTTAGCGAGCGTTGATTTTCCTGAGCCGTTTGGACCTGTAATAACATAAAATTTTTCTTCATCTAATTTTAAATTAATGTGATCCAATATCTTTTTGCCAGATCTTTCAAAACATATATCTTTAAGTTCTAACATATATTCTCCTTTCTTTTTATTTATAACTTTATAAAAGTAATTTTTATAGTATCTTTATTAGTATAAAATGAAAATTCTCTTTTTATACTATCCCTATTATATCATGTATCAAAAATTATTCTATGTGTTATAGTGGTTTTTTATGGAATTTATAAAGAAAAAAGACATTTCCTGTCTTTTTTAATTAAATTTTACTAATTTATGAGCAAATCTATATCCAAATAACGATATAAATCTACCCAATCTAGTCGGAAAAGAGACAAAAGTAGCCATCGTTGTATATCTTATACTATAATATAATTTTGGATTTTTCTCTTTTACTTTTTTCCAAAGCTCTTTATATTGCTTTTCTCCTTCTTTAGTATAAGATATTCTAGAGAATACAACTCCGATTGTCATTAAGAAGATGCATTCTCTTCTCATTAGTTTACGTAATTTTTTATTTTCTATTTTTGTTAAATCATATTTAGTACAAACTTTTTCTGATACTAATACTTGATGAGAACTTCTTTTTATCATTTGACTTTCTTGTACCGATTGATCTGCTCTACCAATGTAGTAGCAATACAAATCCAAATCTAAGTAATAAATGGTCTTTGTATTTACTAGTGGCAAATAGATAAATAGATTATCTTCATAGAAAACATGCTTTGGTAAATTTATGTTACTTTTATCTAATACACTTTTTTTATACATCATTGAATGAAGTGATGGGTATTGTGTTAATTTAAATCGACGAATATCATCCCAGGTTAATATTTTATTTTTGTCATATACATTGGCAAAAGAGATTACTTGATCTTTTCTTCCGTCTGTATATGTATATACATAATTACAAACTATTAAGTCTGTATCAATATGTTTTATTTCCTTTAATAATCTTTTATATGCTTCTTCATCTAGCCAATCGTCACTATCTACTACTTTAAAATATTTTCCGGTAGCATGCTTTAGTCCCACATTGATTCCTTCACCGTGTCCACCGTTTTCTTGATGGATTACTTTTACTACTTCAGGATATTTTTTATGATAATTATCAGCTATCTTACCAGTTTTATCTATTGATCCATCATCAACTATAATTATTTCTACTTGATTTTTTCCTATCAATAAAGAGTCAATACATTTCTCCATATAGGCTTCAGAATTATAACAAGGTACAACAAATGATATGTCTTTCATATTTCACCAACTTACTATTTATACTACTATATTAATTTACTATTATATTTACGCTTAGAAAAATAATATGTACTATCTTGTACAAATTGCATTTTTCCAGTGTAATTATGTGATGCAAATTCATCTTCATCAAATGTATAGCCACAAGCTTCTGCCGTATTAATGCTATTTTTATTACTTGGGTCAATATCTAATCTAATATCTTTAATATTATGATTTTGAAATAAATAATCTGTTGTTTGTCTAACAATATCACTGCCATATCCCATGCCTCTATATTGTTTTAAAACAGCATATTCTAAAAATACTTCATCGCGAATTTTATTAGATATAAATAAATAACCAACAGGAACTCCTAAATCTTCTACTACAAATGCACTTTGATAGATACTTCGATTATTGTTTTTTGAGTTTTCTAATCTTGATCCTATTTGATAAATAAAACTTGAATGAGATTCTCCCGATTCAAAGTCTTCTTTTAATCTTTTATGTTTTTCTTCTGAATATCTTGTTAATATTAATGAATCTAATTCTATATTCATATTATCACCTATGTCTATTTTAGCACGTGTATTAATTAATATAAAGATATTTTATTAGCTTTTAATATTTCTAGAAACATTTAATAGAATTCCCATACTCATCATACTTATTAAAAGTGATGAACCACCATAGGATAAAAACGGTAATGTAACACCCGTTACTCTTTTTAGTGTGGTAAAAAAATAAGGGGTTGCCTTTCCAAGTGTGGTATTTTTAATCTTTTATAGTAGTTGCAAAGTATGATAATGCCTTAAATTTAAAATTAACTTTTACT
>CALVKI010000099.1 GCA_944332635.1 uncultured Bacilli bacterium | reverse complement strand
TAATAACAAAAAATAATAACTTAAACTATAAATATATTGAATCGCAAGATAAAATAGAAAATAAATAAATTTAATAATAATAATATATAAGATACTATAAAAATTTAAAACTTTTGTGTGTTATAGTTGTTACACCAGCATTAAATAAGAGTTTTAAATTTCAAAGTGATTGGCCTTATAGTAATTCTCAAATATATTTATTAGAGTCTTTGATTCAAGATATTAAAGATGATGATGAACGTATTTTTAAACAAACTAAAGATGGATATAGTTTTATGACTTCGGTAAATTATCCTAATAATCGTAATTTAGTAAAGCAAAAAATTAATCTTTCAAAAAAATTAAAACTGGAAAAAGTACAAGTATACAATAGTGATTCTGTTATTTGTATGACTATGAAATATAATAAAATTGATTATTCTCCAACATTTAATAAAAATTACTTTTCATTAAATACTGTTATGAAAACTTATACTATAGAAGAAAAGGTAGAGCAGACCGGAATATTGGAGGAAAGTATTTATCCTTTGATGTTACCTAGTGGGACTAAGCTTACTAACGAAGAAAAAGTTGATAAAGGTAATGGAGAAAGAATTATTATGACATTTGATGGAGAAAAACCATTTTTATTAGTAGAAGAGACAGCAAATATTGAAGATGAATTTACCGTTGTTCCAACATATGGTGAACCATATCAGTTGATGGATACTTTGGGTGTTATGACCAATAATTCTCTAAATTGGACAACAAATGGTATTGAGTATTATTTGGTTAGTGATGTATTAAATCAAGATGAATTAGTAGAGGTTGCTCAATCTATTGGCGTAGTTCAGACTATGAAATAAGAGCTTTACCTCTTTTTTTTCTTATGTTATAATCTTTTTGGGTGGTTAATATGGCAAACAACAGACAATATAGAAGAAAAATGCATCAAAAAGTAGATTCTGTGTCTTCATCTTTTTCCTATGAAATTGGTAAAGTTATAAAGATATTTATTGCTATAATTTTAGTTTTTGTAATTTTTTATTTTCTTACTGTATTTATTCTTGAAAGAGGAGATAATTCTTCTATTGTAATTGATACGACTCCTGCCAAAGCTGATATTCAGTATCAAGAGATTCTTGCAGGTAATAGTTTTTCTATGGAAGATAATCATTATTATGTTCTTTATTATGATATGGTAGATGAAGAGTTGAAATCTATATATACTAATATTGTCAGTTCTTACGAAGATCAAGATGAGCATGATTTTATTTATACTGTAGATATGAGTAGTACCTTTAATAAGAAATATGTATCAGATAGTTCCAATTGTGCAGTGCAATATGTTGATGATTTGAAAATATCAGGTCCTACTTTAATAGAGTTTCAAGATGGTAAGGTTGTAAGTTATACTGAAGGACAAGCGGCAATTACTGAGAAGTTGTCATAAGGGGAGTTCTCCTCTTATTTTTTTTAGTATTTTATGTTATTATTATCATAGAGTTTATCGAGGTGGTATTTATGTTTGGAAAAAGAAAATTTCCTTTTATTAAACCTAATTTTAAAAAGTTACCTCACTTTGATTGTGATGAGGCAAAAGATGAAAATGTTAGAGAGATTGTTATAGAACATAAAAGTGGTTTTAATATTGTAGAAGTTTTAATAATAATTATTATTTCTATTACTTTTGGCGTTGTGATAGGATGTAGTGTTTCTTTTTTTAGACAGGAATATCGTGGTGAGAAAGTTTCTTCTTCGTTACAAGAATTAATAACTATTTATAATAATATTTTAGAGGACTATTATAAAAATATAGATGAGAGAGATTTAGTTGATGCGGCAGTTGAAGGGATGCTTAGTTCTTTAGAAGATCCTTATTCTACTTATATGGATGAGGAAAATGCAGAAGCATTTAATCAGACTGTAGATGGTAGTTATATAGGGATAGGTCTTACTATTGCGATGAATGACGATGGAAAATTTATTGTTATGGGGGTAGTTGAGGATTCTCCAGCAGAGAAAGTAAAAATTCAGTCAGGTGATTATTTAGTTAAAATAAATAATACAGACTTGGAAGGATTAAATTTAGAAGAAGTTACTTCTATTATTAAGGAAGATAGAAAAGAGGCTTTAAAATTAACTTTAGAACGTGATGGAGAACAATTTGTTAAATCTGTTAAACCTGATACTATTGCTTTTATTTCAGTTACTTCTAAAGTATATGCTTTGAATAACGGTAATGCTGGTTATATTTCTGTTAGTACTTTTGCAGCAAATACATATGAGCAGTTTAAAGAAGAATTAAAACAAATAGAGAAAAAGAATATTAATTCTTTGATTATTGATGTTCGTTCGAATCCGGGAGGACACGTAAGTCAGACTAGAGATATTTTAGAATTGTTTATGAAGAAAAACTCTGTTTTATATCAGGTACAGTTTAAAGATGATATTAGTAAAATAAGAGATAGTACAAAAAAGCAAAGAACTTATCCAGTAGTTATTTTAACTAATTCATATAGTGCTTCTGCAGCAGAGATTTTAGCGTCAGCATTTAGGGATAGTTATTCTGATGCTACAATTATAGGTGAAACTACTTATGGAAAGGGAACTGTTCAAACAGCATATACTTTGTCTGATGGTACGAGTTTAAAATATACTACGGAAAAATGGTTAACTCCTAATCAAAAATGGATTGATGGAGAAGGTGTTGTTCCTGATATAGTTGTGCAACTTACTGAAGATTATATGACCAATCCGGTTCCTGAAAATGATTTGCAATTATTAAGAGCATTACAATTCTTAGAAGAAGAAAGAAATACTAGTGAGAACTAGTATTTTTATGTGATTAAATTGCTATTAATGACTAATTGTTTATTCTTATTGTTTGGACTACAAGTAGTTAATATTAACTGTTTTTGTTCTGTTTTGTTTATATGTATGTATCCATTTTTTTCTTCTTCCCAAATATTATTTATTTTATAATGATATAATATGTTTTTGTATTCTAATGTTATTATATCTCCTTTTATTAATTCGTTTAATTTATTGAAATAGGCTATTTTTCCATTTCCTGAGTGAGCGGCTAATATAACAATGCTATTTTTTTTATTTGGCATAATAGATTCATTTAATATAGTTATATTTTCTTCTATATTGTTATATTTACTATCTTTTTTAAATAAGGGGTTGTATAAATCAATTTTATTTATTTTTATATATCCGATTTGATCTTGGTTTGTTATATATGTCGGAGTTATATTAGATATTTTTTTATCTGTTTTAATTTTTATTGTTTTAGTATAGATATTGTAGCAAACGATACAATAAATAATTAATGTTGTTCCTAAACAAAGTATTTTTGTTATTATATTTTTAATAATTTAATGATTAAATTTATAATATATGTAATAAAATTTGTCTTTGTGTTAGGAACTTTTATTTTATAATCTACAAGGTTTATTATTTCGTTTTCTGTATTTGTTATTTTTATGTTTATGTCATGTACTTTATGGTAGCCATCTGTTGTATTTTCTTGAATTATTTTATAATTTCCAAATGGTAATGTAATTTCCGCTTTTCCATGTTTATCGGTAGTGATTGTTGCTACTTTTTCATTTTTATTATTATATATATTAAACGTAATATTAGCTTCTGGAATTTTTATGTTATCTCCATATGTTTTATAAATTTCTATTTTCTTTTTTATAATTTCATTTTCTAATGTCATATATATTTTTGGAGTTTTGTCATTTATTTCTATTTTATACTTTGTAGTATCTAGTAGATATCCTTTTCCAGCTGATTTTTCTTTTAAATAATATGTGCCGAAAGGAATATTTTCTAAATTTCCTATATTATTTTCGTTAATTACTAGTGTAGCAACTTCTAATCCATTTTTATCTAATAAACTGTATGTTGTTCCTATTAATTTTCCTTCACCACTTGGCATCTTTGAGTTAGTATCTTTATCTATTTTAGTTATTTCAATTTTTGTTTTTATAACATTTACATTTAATAATTCTATCTTGTCTTTTAGGTCACCAGTTTGCATTAAAGTTTGGCTATTATTTGATTGATAAAATATTAAAGTTTTATTATAAAATTTTTCTTGTTTAATTAATTCTATGTGGTATTGTCCTTCTTTTAGATTGTTTGATATTAGTGTATTTCCTTGAATTGTAAAGTTTGGGTTGGTACTTTTGTAATTTGATAATATTTGGTTTGTATCTTCTATTGAAAAATTTTCCCCTTCTATTAATGTATAAGTTTTATTTTTTAAAGAGGTTTCTTTTTTATAGTTTGTAATTAAAGTATTAATTTCATTTATTTCTTTGTTATATGGTTCTATTTTTTGACCATTTAGACTATCTGTAAAATAGAAATTTCCTGTTGGATCTGCTGTTTTCCATATTAACATTTGAGTTATTGCATACCATTTTGTATCTGTATGGTCTTTATATCCATAACCAAAATAGGCGATTAATGAAATATCTTCTTTTTGTTTTTCAGTTAAGTTCTTTGGTGTTATGACTTCTTCATAGTTACTGTCATCTTTAAAAAATGCAAAAGGATCTACACAATACGCAAATCTATTTGTTCCATTTTGCCTAAAGAATCTAGCTTTTTGATAATAGATTGTTTGGGAATTAGCTTTTTGTTTATTCATATAGATTCCATCAATGTATTCTCCCTCATAAAAGCTGTTACTTGCATATGTATTTTTACTACTTATTATCATTATCGTTACAACTATTAAAAAAAATGTTATTTTTTTCATAATATTCCTCCTTTTTTGATGCCTTTCATATTATCAAGTCTTTTTTTTCATTGCAAATTAGTGATTATAATATTTTCATCTTAAACGTAGTATAAAAGTTGAAAATGGTTATATAAATTAATTTTTTTGAGTACTTTTTATTTTGTTATAATCAAATTTGATAAAAAAATGAAGTATGGTATAATTTATATAGTGAGGTGATATTATGACTGATATTGAAATTGCTCGTCATGCTAATAAAAAAGATATTAGAGAAGTGGCCTCTTCCTTAGGGCTTCTAAGTAATGACTATATTTTATATGGAACAGATAAAGCTAAGATTGTAAATAAAAATTTTTCTAAAAAAGGTAAATTAATTTTAGTTACTGCTATAAGTCCCACTCCTTATGGAGAAGGTAAAACTACTGTTAGTATAGGGTTAGGTGATGCCTTTCATAAGCTTAATAAAAAAGTAGTTTTAGCTTTAAGACAGCCTTCTATGGGACCAGTTTTCGGAATGAAAGGTGGAGCTACTGGGGGAGGATATAGTCAAGTTATTCCTATGGATGATATTAATCTCCACTTTACAGGTGATTTTCATGCTATTACTGCAGCTAATGATTTATTGTGTGCAGCTATTGATAATCATATCTATCATGGTAATAGTCTTGGATTTTATCAGGTAACTTTTAATCGTTGTTTAGATGTTAATGATAGAGCATTGCGAAAAGTTACAATTGATGGTAGAACTGAAAAGTTTAATATTACTGCAGCTAGTGAAATTATGGCATTATTTTGTTTGGCAGAATCTCTTGATGATTTAAAGATAATGCTTGGAAATATTGTTGTTGGATATACTAGAGAAAATAAACTTATTTATGTTAAAGACTTGAAAGTAGAAGGAGCTATGGCAGTTCTTTTAAAAGATGCATTTTTTCCTAACTTAGTACAAACTTTGGAAAATACACCAGCAATTATTCATGGTGGACCTTTTGCTAATATTGCTCATGGCTGTAATAGTGTTATTGCTACTAAAACAGCTCTTTCATTGGGAGATTATGTTATTACAGAAGCAGGATTCGGCTCTGATTTAGGTGCAGAAAAATTCTTGGATATTAAATGTAGAAAGTTGGGATTTTCTCCTGATGTAATCGTTTTAGTAGCGACAATTAAAGCGTTAAAATATAATGCAGGAGTTAATAAAGATAATATTTTATTAGAAAATGTTCAAGCTGTTCGTGATGGGATTTGCAATTTAGAAGCTCATGCCATTAATTTACGTAAGTTTGGAATTCCTATTGTTGTATGTTTAAATTCTTATGATACAGATACAATTGATGAACAAAAGGTTGTTTTAGATTGGTGTTATAAATATCAAATACCAGTTGCAATTAGTACAGCTTATAAAGAAGGTGGAATTGGGGCTATTAATTTAGCAAGTGTTGTTGAACAAGCTTTGAGAAAAGATAAGAATTTTCGTTTTTTATATTCTGATTCTGATACTATTAAAAATAAGATTTTTAAGTTAGCTCATAATATTTATCATGCTAGTCGTGTAGAATATAGTGATGAGGCATTATTTAAGATTAAAATGATAGAAGATAATAAATTATCTTATCTTCCAATTTGTGGTGCTAAAACTCAGTATTCTTTATCAGATGATGCTAAAAAATTAGGAAATCCTAAAGACTATACGATTTTTGTTCGAGATATTGAATTATATCGTGGTGCCGGATTTATTACTGTATTATTTGGTAGTATTTTAAGGATGCCTGGCTTACCCAAGAATCCTAATTATGAAAAAATTGATTTGATAGATGGAAATATTGTTGGATTAGATTGAAAAAAACGAGTGATAAATTTATATAAAAAATGGGTTAATTATAATTACATCGATCATTAATTGATGTAATTTTTAGTTTGTTTGTATTTTTATGTCATTATAAATTGTCTAATATTTAAGATTTTTGAAATAAATGTTCTTGATGGATTCCTTAAATGGATTGTTGAGCGTTTCTAATTAATGCTTTACTAATCGATGAAATTAATATATTTCTGATGCAAATATTAATAAGAGTGAAATTTCTTCTTTTTGTTTTATTAGTAGAAATTACTTTGTAAATATTATCTGTATTAATATTTTTAGTTATATTTTGATAAGTATATTTGGTTTTATCATTTTATAGTAACTGTCAATTGCCGTTTCTTTTTATGAATCTACGTTAATTTTGTAATAAAATATTTATGACATATAATATGGATTTATTATTTTCTCGTATTTTAGTAATAGTTTTTTGCCTATATATGTTTGTTAAAAGCATTTAATATATCATAGTATTTTTATAATTTATGATTTAATTTATTCTCAGTAAAAACTCTATTTTTTTATACTATGTATATAAATTTTAATATATTAAAAAAATTCATTTCTTATTTCTTTTGGTAGATATTAAAATTATTTTATGTGAGTTAGATTTCAAAATTTGGTAGTATTAAGAAAATAATTCTTCTTTAATTATAATTTAAAATTAAGTTATATTATGAAGAAAAAAATGATAGTGAAGTTAAAGAAATATATTTCTTTAAAATATAATTATGAAAATTTATATTTGTTGGTCAAAGTTATTATGTAAGAGTAATATGATTAAAAAAGATAAAGTTTAAGATTAAAATTTGTATAATAAGATAAAAATTAATGAAGTTTAAAGCACTATGTGAAATGTTTATATGATGAAAATAATTGTTAGATAAAAAAACTACCAAATGGTAGTTATCAGAATCAGTACTTACAGTTTTTAGAAATAAGATGAATTTTTTTATTGTTTTGTATTTATATGGCTATCTTCTGTTTGTGATGACTTATCGGGTTCTTTTGTTGTAGATTCTTCTGTTTTATTTGGTGTAAAAATTGTAATTGTTCCAGTATATAGTCTACCATTGTATGTTACTGTATATTGATATTTTCCTGCTTGTGCAGTATTTATATTTGTTAAATCTAGTTTAACATTTTGTTTTATTTCGTCGGATAGTGATTCTGTAACATAATTTTGAATATCAGTTGATAAAGCAGAACCTACTTCTAAATTTAATGATTTTAAGGTTAATACCATGTCTGGTAACGGTTTTTCTTTAATTGTGTAGTTACCATTAAATGTTTTCTTTTTATATGTAATAGTATAGACATAGTTGCCTGCTTGATTTACATTTACCATTGATGTGTCAAGGTGTAATACATTAATAATTTCTTCATCAATATCATCAGCATTTTCTAGGTAATCTTTGATGTTCATACTTATCGGCTGATTAATTTCTTGTTCCATTGATTTTAATCTAATTTCGTTACTTTTCATATTAGCCATTCTTTTTTGAGTTATTTTTAATTCGCTTGTTGTTTTAGTTATAGGGGTATCCATAAAACTCATGGAAATACCACTGCCAATAAATACTATTCCCCAAAAAGCAGTTACACTGGCAATTATATATTTTTGTTTTTTTGATAAGTTTTTCAACATATAGTTCTTACTCCTATCTTTTATTTTATTATAATATAAATTATTATGATAAACAAGAAAAAATGTTGAAAATTGGGAGTTAATATCATATAATTTAATTAAGGTGGTGAGTTTTATGTCTATATATTGGATTATTTTATTTTTAGTACTTTTATTTATTGAGCTAGCAACAATCAATTTGGTTTCAATTTGGTTTGCAATAGGGGCGTTAGGGGCTTTTTTAACTTCTTTTTTTACAGATTCTATTTTAGTACAGCTTTTAATTTTTGTAGTAATTAGTATTGTTTCTTTGTTTGTTACACTGCCTATTGTTAAAAAAATTAAGAGTAAGGAAAATATAATTCCTACAAACTTGGATAGAATAATTGGGAATGAAGTTGAAGTTATAAAAGAAATAAAGCCTAATCATTATGGAGAAGTTGAAGTTTTTGGTACTATTTGGACTGCTGCTAGTAAAGATGTACTGAAGGTCGGAGAAAAAGCTAGGATATTAAAGATGGATGGCGTAAAACTAATTGTCGAAAGAGAGGAGAAAAAATAATGGAATTTGGTATTTTATTACTTATTGTTTTAATTATTCTTATTTTAATAGTCATTGCGGGTGTTAAAATTGTATCACAATCTAAAGCATATGTTATTGAAAGACTTGGAGCGTATCACAGAACTATGCAAACTGGTCTGCATTATGTTGTTCCAATTCTTGATAGGGTTGCGTGCGTTGTTAGTTTGAAAGAAATGGTTAAAGATTTTGCTCCACAGCCAGTGATTACAAAAGATAATGTTACAATGCAAATTGATACAGTTGTTTATTATCAAATTACGGATCCTAAATTATATACTTATGGAGTAGAAAATCCAATTAGTGCAATAGAAAATTTAACAGCAACAACACTTCGTAATATTATTGGTGATTTAGAACTTGATGAAACTTTAACAAGTCGTGATGTTATTAATACTAAAATGCGTAGTATTTTGGATGAAGCTACAGATGCGTGGGGAATTAAAGTGCATCGTGTAGAAGTTAAAAATATTTTACCTCCTAGAGATATTCAAGAAGCCATGGAAAAACAGATGCGTGCTGAACGTGAGAGGCGTGAAGCAATTCTTAGAGCAGAGGGAGAAAAGAAAAGTCAAATTTTAATTGCTGAAGGAGAAAAAGAAAGTACTGTTTTACGTGCAGAAGCAGCTAAAGAAGCAAAAATAAAAGAAGCTGAAGGAGAAGCTCAGTCTATTATAAAAATTCAAGAGGCAACAGCGCAAGGTTTACGGTTGATTAAAGAAGTTGGTATGGATGAGGCTGTTTTGAAGTTGAAGAGTTATGAAGCAATGGTTGATGTTGCTAATGGTCAAGCTACTAAAATTATTGTTCCAAGCGAACTTCAGAATTTAGCTACTTTAGGAACTACGCTTCATGAAATGATTGATAAGCCAGTTTCTTCTGAATCAGTTACAAAGTTGAGGGCAGTTGACTCAAAAGCAGATAGTTCAACAGAAAAAATATAAAATAATTAAACATTAATTTTAAGATTGTTGACAAACTACTTTTTTGAAAATTGGAAATAATGGTGAAAAAAGAGTGCTTTTAGATATTAAAGCTTGATATGAACCCCGTTTCTTGGACATAGAAACGAGGTTTTTATTATGTGTAAATTTAAAATAAAAGAAATATTAACAATAAAAAAAGATATGGTTATCGTAGAATTACATTAGAATTAAGAAATCAAGGCTATAATGTTAATCATAATAAAGTTTATAGAATAATGGTTAAATTAGGTTTAAAATCATTAAAAAGAAACAATAGAAAATATTCGTTATATAAGGGAAACGTTGGTAAAATTGTTGATAATTTAATTGAATGAGATTTTAACGCAGATTAATCTAACAAAAAAATGGTATATGGATGTTACTTAATTTAATCTTCGTGGAGAAAAATGTTATTTATCATCAATATTAGATGATTTTAATGGTGAAGTAATATCTTATAATAATTTTAAATCACCTAATTTAGAGCAAATAAATGATGTGCTTAATAAGTCATTTGATAAAAACAATAATCTTGATGGCTTAGTATTTCATTCAGATTAAGCATTGCTCAAAACACTTTATTTAACAACTATTAATGTAGCGAAAAAATGGACTGGAAGAATACGATGATGGGATATGATTTACAATCAGCTTTCGATTATCTATGAAGATTGAATCTAACCATTCAAAATGCTCTTTGAAAATCTATATACACAACAAACGGAAAATCTATTGACTGGATTTTACTAATTGCTATAATGAAGAAAAAGAACCATCACTTTGATGATTCTT
>CALVKI010000098.1 GCA_944332635.1 uncultured Bacilli bacterium | reverse complement strand
TAATCTGATCAAGTTAATAATTAATATAATAATAAATGCTAATAAATTAAATACCATTGCTCCTTGATCGATCATTTGCGAATGAAATATCGCTAAATAAATCCATCCAAAAAAGCCAATAATCATTAAGGGAATAAATAAAAAATAACCTACTCCAAAATCAAAATCTTCCCCCAATAATTTTTCTAGTCCTAGCAACTCTAAAATATTCATAAAACTTACACTCCTTTATAAAACTTTAAATCATATCCATCAATGTAGTTTTTTCATAATAAAACGTCGTCATCAATGGTTACTTTTATTATGGTACCATTATTAAGATTAAATGTAATATTTTCATTTTTATATTTATAAGTACCAATTATAGAAGAATTATTATTTGAATTTTTTTCTTGATTGTTATTTGTTTCATTTTTTTATCTTATTACCACAAGCCGTTACACCAAACAATAATACTCCATATAATGCTCCTAACAAAATTTTTTATACATTTTTCTCACTCTCGTTCATTATCATCAGTATACCATAAAATTAATGATAATAGAACTATTATAATTAAAAACATAAACATAATTGTAAAAAGGTTCTTCCGACAGTTTCCGGAAAATAGTAAAAATCTTATATTTTTAATTTATAATTCTTCTGTCTACGTTGATATATCAAAAACTTTTTGAAAATAATCAAAGGAGTGCTCCCATTTGGGAGTGGAAGAAGCAATAGAAAAGTTAGAAAAACACCACGATATAGCTTTTAATTCATATATGGAACAATGTCAAGAGTTAGAAGAACTGATGAAACTTGCTAAAATTAAAAATTAGATTATAAAGGTAATTACCAAACTAATAAGCAATGCTAGTACAGATTGCTTTTTTGTTTTATATGTGACACAATGACACAAAAAAAAGGGATACCCATCCCTCATTTAATCTGTCATAGTGTCATTTTATTTTATTCCACTAATTTTTTCTGCTAACTTAGCCATTTCTTCTTTCGCTTTATATACAGCTAATCTATTAAAAATATATGACATTGTAATTAAAATAAAAGTAACTGTTGTTGCTAAAATATTATGAGAAATACTTTCATCAATCATTTCTAAAAAGATAACAACTAAATAAATCAAACTGCTCAATACAAGAGATACAGTAGTCAAATCATCAAAAGTCCTATTAATAGCTTTTGATTTTTTTAAATCTAAAGTTTTTCCTCTTGTATCCCAAAATAACAACAATATAACATTACATAACAAACATACGGTAATAAAACTCCAAAATAGTGCATAACTAATATTTGTTTTTACTATAAATGAAATAATATATAAAATAAATGTAATTATAAAAATTATTGCTGAAATAATATTTAATTTCTTCTCATTCATTCGATAAATCTTTTCATGAAATTTATTTCGCTCTTTTTCCATTATTTATTCTCCCTTCTGTTTTTTACTTTGGCACTTAATAACAATTTAACGATTTCGTTAGCTGTAGAAATTTGATATTGGGTATCTTCTATTGTTTGCTCAATAATTTCTTTTTCTTGGTCAGTAAAACTTTTACTATTTATTTTTTCAGTTAACGATGAAATTAAATTTTCCCAATTTTTAATGTTAGCATACGTATTAACTAAAGCATCTTCCAGTTGTTCACCTTTAAGATTCTCATAATAGCTTCTTAAAAAAGGATTTAAATTTGTAACTTGAAACCCTAAACCAGCAGCATACATTAAATCATTATAATTAACTCCAATGTATTTACTTATTTTTCGAAGTGTTTTAGGATTAGGAACTTCACGTGCTCCAGATTCAATTCTAGCAAGCTCGGTATCACTAATATTAGCTAATCTTGATAATTCTCTTTTTGATAAGCCTTTTTCTTCTCTAGCTTTTGCGATCATTTCTCCAACTGTTTCTTGCATAGTAAAACTCCTTTCATGTCTACCATAATACCACATTTTATGTCTTTTTGCAACTTTTTAATTGAATTTTACTATTTTTGCAACTTAATGGTTGACATACTTTGCTAGATATTGTATGCTAAACTTATAGGTTGCATTATTATTAAAAATGCAACCTAAGATAGTTCTTTGAAAATTGCATAGTGTGCTTACGGTTAGACTGGCTCAGGGTTTGCTGAGAACGGGAAGTACACATTAAACAAACAAATATCCTAATTTATATTAGGAGTTGTGGATAATCTAAAATCCTCCTTAGATATATGGCTAATAACTATATATACATCCTTAAAGGGAGTTGTTGGTAACACTAAAACCATCATAAGAAATCAAAAAAGAAAGGAAAGATGGAATGAATGCAGATGAATTATTAAAGATATTATCTAAACAATGGTGTAATACACATGATTTAATTAAAATTACAGGTTTATGTAAAAATAATGTTTTAAAATTAAAAAAGGAAATTATGAGCCATCTAAAAGGAAAAAATTATTCTTTACCCAATGGACTAATTCCTATGAGCGAGGTTGTTAAGTATTTACAAATTAATATTGAATATCTAAAAGAAGTAAGTAAGAATACAGGAGAAACAACTAATCATGATGACAATTAGTGAAATGAAACAAAATTATATAAAAAAAGATTTCATAGTGGATAACCTAATGAAATCTAATGGGATATATTGTTTAGTTGCACGACCTAAAGTTGGTAAGTCCATGTTTTGCCTACAACTTGCCAACGCAATCGCAAATGGAACAACATTTTTAGGACATAAAACAAGTCCTTCCCCTGTACTTTATATTAGCACAGAAATGGATTTTTCACAATTATATGATCGCATTTTAAAGATGGATTTACACTTAACTGATGATAATTTCAGAGTAGAAGATCAATATAGCAATGATAGAAAACTAAACTTATTTGATTTAAAATTACAATTTCAAGACTTTGCAGAACTCGGTGGAAAATTCGTTATTATAGATATGTTCACAGGTGTTAGCCTAAACAATGGATATAATCTAAATGATTATCAAGATATGGGACAATATGTATTTCCACATTATAAAGATTTATGTAAACAATATGGATTTACTTTCCTATTAGTTCATCACTTAAATAAGAATAATACTTCTTTAGGTAGTACAGCTATTGATGGCTCTGTAGATGGCATAATTACTTTAAAAAAAGATTTAAATGTTCCTAGAAAAGTTTTGTTGAAATATGAAAGTAGAGATTATGAGCAATTAGAACTAATGCTAAATTTTAAAGATAATTTACTTTTTGAAGTATCAGAATTTGAAACAGAAGATTTAAATCCGATTCTACAATTATTTTTAAATTATGCTATCAAACAAAAAGATTTTAATTTTACAGCATCAGAAATAACCAGTAAATTAAATCTTCAAATTACACCAACAAAATTCGGTAAATTGTTAAATAGTAATATGAGCAATTTAGCAAAAGAAGGACTTCATATTGAGCAGAAAAGAACAGCAACTGAAAGAATCTATACTGCTCATTATGAAGAACCATTTGATGAAAATAGATAATTTTCATCAAACTGTAAAAAATGAGTGAGGCACGTTCTGACCGATTAGGTTGGAAGTGGCGATAACGAATATTTTTACGATTATTAAACTTGTTTTAATAATCCATTAAATAATAAGTATCTAGTAGATAGTTATTATTTAATCTTGTTTATAAGCAAATTCCTTATGTTTAGGAATGTTGCGAATAAACAAGCAAAGGGGTTTTTAGGGAACTCCCTAAACTCACGATTTGGGCTATGCCCTAGTGAGATAGGTCTAAAAGACCTTATTCTAAAGAAGCAAAGACAAAGGAGGGAAAAATTTGTATGATGGAAAACAAGTTGTACGAGTAGCAACTCAATATAAAAAAGCAGATTTATACAATATTGGTGTTGAGATGACTAATCGTAAGGGAACAGGTAATTATGATAAGGAAAGAACAAAATATAACGTTAATTATGTTTCTTTAAATGAAACAAATCTATATCAAGAAATTAAACAACATTTGAAAAAGAAAAATATTGAATTTAATAATAAACCATCAACTAATCTATTAAACGGTATCACAATTACAAGTGGTCCTGAATTTTTTCAAAGCTTAGGCATGAAATTTAAAGATAGTGGAAGAAAGTATTATACAGGAGATAAAAAAGGACAAAGTGTGTTAGTACCAGATATTCAAAATGATAAAGATATTCCTAACGCAGTAACCTACTTCTTCGATTCTTGTATGAACTTTTTAAAAGACTATGTTGGCGAAGAAAATATCATTTTGGCACAAGTTCATTATGATGAAGATACGCCACATCTTCAAGCCTACTTTGTTCCCGTAGTAGATAAAGTAAAAAGAAAATGTTATGTAAAAGATAAAGATGGAAAAGTAGTAAAAGAAGAAGTTATCAAAAAAGATGGAAAAACTACTACTGTTCCTAAACTATTGCGAGATCAAAACGGAAAAATAATCTATGAAGAAGTATCAGGAAAGTTTTTAAATTGTGATCAGTTTTGGAAAGATCGTGGTGGTAAATTATCCTTTCATCAAATGCAAAATAAGTTTCAAGAATTTATTACAGAAAAAGGTTTTAATCTATATCGTGGAGATATTGGAGCTAATAAAGAAAATCAATCTAAATTAGAGTATGATATTTCCGAAAAAAAGGCTGAATTAGAGGAATTAAATAAAGAAAAGGAAAAGACCTTAAAGATAATTGAAAACTCGAAAGAGCGGCTTAAAAATGCCCGAGAAACGCAAGATGAAAACAAAGTATTAAATCCTACCAAAACAATTCTTGGATATAAAGAAAAAGATATTATAGAAATTATAGATTATGCTAAAGATTTAAAGCAAGAAGTTACGGTATTAAGTGCTGACAACACCAATAAAGATATATTAATTAAAAAACTAAACGATGAAAATGAAACATTTAAAAATAATAGCGAATTAATAAAAAGAAATGAAATAATTAAAAATCAGAAAACAACAATATTGACACAAAAGAAAGAAATTAGTCGATTAAATGATTTAGTAGGAATATTAAATAATAGTATTGAAGATATAAAATCTAAATTTGAAAAAGAAATCACTAAATTAAAAAGAATTTTAAACAAAGTATGTAAAGCAATTGATAAATTATTAGGTAGAGATAAACCAAAAGAATATTTAGAAGATTATGAAGACATTGCTGATGCAGTCAATTATGGATATTACAGTAAAAATAATGATAATGAAAAAGATAAAGATGATTTTGAAATTGGTCTATAATTATTCTCTCTATTAAACTACAAATAGCAAAATAATAATTAAAAAATGTACCAAATTTTATCCCAAAATATAAATATTAAAAAGAAAGTGAGGATTGATGTTATGAATAAAACAAAGTACAAAAATAAAAATCGTATAAGCTATATTAGTTTAAAATCACACTTAAATTAATATATTGTAATGTGAGGTGATTCTTATAAATATAGTCTATAACGTAATTGAGGAGTATAAGAATACTGTAACTGATACTGATTTAAAAGAAATCATAAATAAGAAGTTATTAGCAATCATTCTTTTTATGGAAAATTGCAGTAATGAAACAAATTAGATGGTATAATGGTATTGGTTACAAGTTTAATAAACCAAGTAATTATTGCCTAATGAATGGAGGTAATAATTATGAATGAAATGGAGAGTGTTAGAGAGAAGAAATTATTAAGAGTTGGAATTTATTTAAGACTATCTAATGAAGATAGAGATAAGCAAAGTAAAGACGATGATAGTGAATCTATTAAAAATCAAAGAAATATGTTAATCGAATATATCGATAAGCATCCAGATTTTGCATTAGTAGATGAATATTGTGACGAAGATTTATCAGGAGCTGGAACATATAGACCTGAATTTGAAAGATTAATTAGCGATTGTGAAGATAGAAAACTAGATATTGTATTATGTAAAAGCCAATCTAGATTTTCAAGAGATATGGAAGTCGTAGAAAGATATATCAATAATAAATTTAAAGAATGGAATATTAGATTTATTGGTATCAGTGATAATGCCGATACAGAAATTCTAGGAAACAAAAAATCAAGACAAATTAATGGTCTAGTAAATGAATGGTATTTAGAAGATGTATCTGCCAATATTAGAAGTGCTTTTAACTCAAAAATGAAACAAGGAGAGTTCATCTCTCCTTTCGCTTCATTTGGCTATGAAGTATCAAAAGAAGATAATAATAAATTGGTCGTTGATCCAGTTGCTTCAGAAATCGTAAAAGAAATTTATGATTTATATTTAAAAGGTTTAGGATTCACAGGAATAGCCAAACACTTAAATAGTAAAAATATTCCTAGCCCATCACTTTATAAATATCAAAAAGGAATTAAATTAAATGTTATTAGTGATAGACCTAGAGAAAAAATTAAATGGTCAACTAATGCAATCAAAACCATTTTAACAAATGAGCTTTATTTAGGACATTTAATTCAAGGAAAACGAACCACAGTTAGTTATAAAAATCATAAAATAATGAATAAGCCAAAAAGTAAATGGATCAGAATAGAAAATACGCATGAAGCAATTATTGATGAAGAAACTTTTAAAAAAGTACAAATTGCCATGAAAGAAAGAACAAAAGCTATGAAGACAACTGGTATTATTCACAACTTTTCTGGAAAAGTATTTTGTAAAGAATGTGGTCGTTATATGCGAAAAAAGAATTCATCCAAACATGAATACCTAGTATGTTCTAATAACAGAGATGGTTATGATGACTGTGAAAACAAAGCAGCAATTCGATATGATGAACTAGAAAAAATAGTATTAGATGCCATTAATAAAAAAATAAAAACTTACTACGATGAAGAAATACTGGAGCAAGAAAAATCTAAAAACAATCAAAATAGATTCGCCTCGAAAATAAAATCGCTAGAACATCAAAAAAAAGAAATACTAAAGAAGAAAGAAAAAACAAGCAACTATTTAAAAAGTCTTTATGAAGATAAAGTAAATGGTATCATTAATAATGAACAATTTAAAGAATTAATTAATAATTACAATACAGAAGAAGATAGATACAATAATAGAATAAAAGCTATCGATGAAGAAATTAATTATTATAAAATAAAAGAAGAATCTTCAAAAAATAATAAGGAAATATTTAGCAAATATAAAGAACTAACAGAATTAAACAGAGTTATTGTTGATGAATTTATAGATAAAATCTATATAGGAAAGTTAAATGAGGAAACCAAAAGTAGAGATATACAAATTAAATGGAATTTTGAATAGAGATTTTATTCTCTATTCTAATTCCAAATACATAACAAAGGAGGCGAAAATATATGAAGAATGAAATAGTTATATTTGAAAATCAAGATGTAAAATTAGAAGTAAATATGAAAGAAGAAACTGTTTGGCTTACACAAGCCCAAATGACTAAATTATTTAAAGTTAAACAAAATACTATTGCTGAACATATTTCTAATATATTTGAAGAAGGAGAACTTGATGAAAAGACTTCTATCGGAATTTCCGATAAAAGTTCTGGAGGAAGAAAACCTAAACTTTATAATCTAGATGTTATTATTAGTGTTGGTTATCGTGTTAAGAGTCAAAATGGAGTTGTTTTTAGAAAATGGGCAAACAAAGTGTTAAAAGATTATCTATTAAAAGGCTATGCCGTTAACCAAAAAAGATTAGAATATCTTGAAAAGACAATTAAATTAATAGATATCGCAGGAAGAATTGATACTGAATTAAAAGGTAGCGAAGCTCAAGAAATAATTAAAGTGATAAATAACTACTCAAATGCTTTAAATTTACTTGATGACTATGACCATAAGAGAATAACTAAACCTAATGGAACTAAAAATAATAAACAAGTTACTTATGAAGATTGTATGTATATAGTTGGTAAACTTAAATTTAATAGTGATAGTGATTTATTTGCACTAGAAAGAAACGAAGGTTTAAAAGCAATTATAGGCACTATATACGGGTCTTTTGATGGTAATGACTTATATCCTACTATAGAAGAAAAAGCAGCCAATTTCTTATATTTAATTACGAAAAACCATACTTTTATTGATGGTAATAAAAGAATAGCTGCTACACTATTTATATATTTCCTAGAATTCTATAATATTCTTTATAATGAAAATAGACAAGTTATTGATAATAATACACTTGTTGCAATCACACTACTTATTGCTCAATCTAATCCTAAAGAGAAAGATATACTAATTGATTTAGTAATGAATTTCTTAAATAATGAATAATGAATTAACAAAAAA
>CALVKI010000097.1 GCA_944332635.1 uncultured Bacilli bacterium | reverse complement strand
TTTTACGATATAAAAAATTAAAAAAAGACCTAGCGATAGGTCTGCATTAGCATGTCCGAAAATGTAATAAATAAATTTATAGAAAAAATACTATTTAGGTATTGACTTATATTAGCAAGTTTTGTTTACGATAGTAAATGAAAGTGGCGATAGTATTCTTTCTTTTTTATAAGACATAAGTTGCAATAAAAAAGGCGACATTACTACTTACGATTAGTTTGTAGTTTTGTCGCTTATTTAGGTTTCAAAAGGGAAATTCCCTTTGCCCACTGTTATTGGCTATGCCAATAGCGTAGTGGGTTACTATAATGGAATTATAGTCCTACAATTATTTTTTATCATTAGGATTTAATTTTATTATTTTGCATCTTGTTGTTCCAGAAGATTGTTTTTTATCTTCATCAATTAATGAGTATAAATCTAATGGCTTATCTGAAAATAATTGATTCATTATTATTCTTTTAACTTTTAAATATGTTAATCTATCTTTTAGATTTCTATCCATTTCAAATTTAACCATATCATCCATTACTTCTTCATCACAATCATCATATAAACCAAATCCATATTCCTCTTCAAAGCTTTCTTCTGCTTCTTTACTACCATCATATTGTTTAACTTTATCAACAATTCCAAGTTCTTTAGCAATGTAATATAGAACTTCATTTTCATCAAGATTACTATCAGACATATTCATATACTCATGTACCATATCTAACATATTATTATATCTTTTTGCTTCATCTTTAGATGAATATTTATCCCAATTATCTTGAACATATTTAATTCTATTTGCAATTGGCTTAACTAAATCTAAATGTGTACTTACATATGAACTAAGCATTGAATCATAGTATCCAATAAAATTAACAATGTAATTATTAATACCTACTTCTTCAATCTTTTCAGCTGACTTAAATTGAGTATGTAACATTTTTTCAAAATCTATATTATTATCTCTAATAATTTCTCCAAGCAAACAATTTGCATAATAGTCTAATATAATATCACTACCATTGTATTGGTCGAATATTAACCAAAAACCCATACCTATCATTGTTTCTAATTTAGGATCTTTAACTTCTGCTACTTCAATTTCTACTCTTTTAGTAAAATATGCTGTTTCATTCATAACACTATATTTGTCAGATAAATCAGTCGGTAAAACTTTCTCCATTATAATACCAAGTTCTCTTCTTTCCCAATCAGTATCAGTATTATCTAAAAAATGGTCTGCAATTGTAGTAATGAACTCTGTGTTATCCTTGAATTTTAACACTAAGTATTTTACTAATTCATAATCTTTTTTTACTTTTTTAGAACATGCAGAATACATTTTAAAATCATTAGTATAACTTATAACACTAATCATAAAATCTGTGTTATTTTCTAATTCTTCTATTGAGTACTCTCCTAAATCTTCTCCATTAACATATTTTTTAATTAAAGAAATATCTATTTTTTTCATATATTCTCCCCCTCATATTTTTTAAAGAAATCTCTTCTACATCTTAATTTTCTTAGTGCTTTTGCTTCTATTTGTCTTACTCTATCTTTTGATAAATTGTGAATTTTTCCAATATCACTCAAAAATAATGGTATTCCATTATCTAACCCATATCTTTCATGAATAATTTGTCTTTCTCTTTCGTTTGTAATTGCATTATCCACATCATGTATAAAATCTTCCATTACCATATTAGTAGTAATAGAATCTTCCATATCAGTATTATCTGGAAGTTCATTAGATATAGGTTCAATTAATCCAATATTTATTATTAATCTTAAATAATCAGCTATTTTTGTTTTTCCTAAATTCAAATCTTCTAATTTGTCAAAGTTTAAGTTTCTATATATTTTTTCAAGCAATGGAATAAGTTTCATGACATCATCATAAATAAAGTAAGACCAACTATTCCATCTATCATTGAAATATGTTTCTTCAATTACTTCTCTAAATGGTTTATTTATTTCTTTGTTTCTATACAATACATATGTAGTTAAAAGTTCAACAAAGCAATCTGTCGAAACTTTAAATTGTTCATTTACTATGATTTCATCACCAAATAAATTATTATAAACTTCATTATAATAAGGCGAAGTAAACAATAAGGAATATCTATCTACTTTTAGTAAATCTCCATTATATATTTTTTTAATCCAAACTGCATTGAAAGAACTAATTATATCATTCATATCATATGATGATGAAACAAATAGTTCTAATCCATTTCTTTTTATGTACTCACAAACAACATATAAGGTACCTAAAATTAGTTTATCCATATAAACTTTTTTTAAATTTTCATCTTCTGTATTAATTGCTTTTTGATATAATTCCTGTGCTTCAGCTAATTTTAATTTAGGAAACGAAGATATTTGATTATACCATTGCATCAATTCTTTCATATTATTCCTTTGTTAGTTTTTTGATTTTACTTTTACTTTTTGATATTTTACAAACTGTTGGTTTATAATTTCTATAATCTTTTAAAATATCTTCAAATGATGAATAAGTTACTACTAATCCATCAGCTTCTAACATTGCTTTAAAGTCCTCAAATGTAATAACAAATTCTTCTGTTTCATTTACTTCATCTGGATCAACTGTTCCTCTTGTACCATTATTTTCATAACCTACAGCATTTACATAAACTCTAAGTATTTCTGGAATTGGTTTTACATTTTGTTCTATAGCATATGGATATCTATCAGCATATTTTGAATCAAAATATAATGAAAATCTAGGATATAATTGTATTTCATCATATGATATTCCATTAGCTAAATAGTATTCTCTAGCATTAGCAACATACTCTTGAATATATTTAGCAGCTCCTCCATTATCAATAGATTTTACTACATCTAAATATGATTCAACATCATATTCACTTCCATCATTACTTGCAAAACATTTTCTTTCTAACATTCTTTTAACTCTTAACAAATTTTCTTTCATTTTAAATTCCCCCTTTTAATTTTTTATCTACTCTTAGTTAAGATTCTTCTTTTAATATATCTTTTGCTATTTAATGAGCAAAAGTAATTACCATTATTTGTGTCATAATCAAATGAATAATCATCTGTCATTTTTTTTGATAATTGTTTTAACAATTCAACTTTTACTTTTGTATCTTCATCAGATAGTTTACCAAACATTCCAACACTTATATTTTTATCCCCCATATTGTGAATTAAATACCAGCTAAGTATTTCACTTTCAAAATATGGATTATGAGTTAATATAATGTGTTCTCTAGGTGTTATAATTCTACTTTGTCTAAGAACTAAAGGCATACCTTTATCTACAAACAATCTTGAATTTAACTGACCCACTGTTCCAGCAAATATCGATATCAGATTTACTCCATTGCGAGAAATTGAATCATATTGACCTTTACCAACTTCCACTACATCATCAACTGGATAATCAAATCCTAAAGCATTTAAGTAATCCATATAAGTACTTAATAAACTTCTATTCTGTACAATCCAATCAACGAAGTCGTTTGAATACATATTATTCATATTGTTTATGTCTAATCCTCTAGCATCACAATATTGTTTAAATAAACATAATAAATACCTTTCAAACATAAAACCCCTCCAATAAATTTTGCTTTTTTCAGAAAGCACTAGTATTATAACCTAAAAAGTGATATAATTAAATTACCGATTTTTCATATCAGGTATAGCTATTGATTATATAAGGAGGTTTTATGAATATAAATTTGGAATTATATAAAACATTTTATTATGTTGCAAAAAACGAAAATATATCTAGAGCATCTAATGAATTATCAATTAGTCAACCTGCTATCAGTAAAGCAATTAAAACTTTAGAAGAACAATTAAATACTAACTTATTCATTAGAAAAAGAGATGGTATGGAATTAACTGAAGCTGGGGAAGCTTTCTATAAAAAAATAAAAGATGCTATGGAATTAATTTCTTCTGCTGAAAATGACTTAGAAGTTATTACAAGCATGGAAACTGGTAGTATTAATATAGGAGCTAGTAAAACTATATTACACGAATTTTTAATGCCTTATATTAAAGACTTCCATAAAAAATATCCTAAAATAAACATTAGGATATTCACTGATAAAACATCAGATTTAATAAGCAAATCAAAAATGGGAATAATAGATGTAATATTTACTAATATGCCATATGGATTACCAGTTAACTTTGATTCTGTTAAAATGCTTACTTTACATGATTGTCTTGCTTGTAACAATTCATTTGAACACTTAAAAAATAAAAAATTGAGTAAAAAAGATTTATCAGAATTACCATTATTAGTTTTAACAAAAGGTGCAACTACACGAATAAGACTTGATGATTATTGTGCTGAAAATAATATTGAGATACATCCTGAAATGGAATTTGGTAGTAATACTTTGATAAAAGAATTTACTGAAGCTGGATTTGGAGTTGGGCTATTAACAGAAGAGCATATTAAAAAAGAATTAGAAACAGGTGAACTATTTAAATTGAATTTAGAAATACCATTATCAGAAAAATATCTTGGTATGGTATGGAATAAAGAAAATAAAAGTTTAGTAGCAAAAAACTTTATTAAGTATATAAAAAATAACATTAGTGAATAATGTTATTTTCTTTTTGATGAAGTGGGAGTTAATATTTTTTGTAAATCTTTATCTAGTTCTTGCCCTAACATTTCTCTTAAACTTTCTTCAAAAGCATAAGCTTTATCTGAAATTTGCAATCCTACATTTAAACTAGAAGAAATATTAATGTGAGTTAATGCTTGCTCTATAGGTGAGAATATTCTCTTACCCATATTTTCATTTTCTATACTTTGCACTACTGAACCACCATTTGGATCACCTTGTAAAGCATTTCTAAATCTATTAAGAGTTTCTATTCTTTCTCCATTACTTGTTACTATGCTCTCTGATTTTCCAGTATCAATTGATTGTGGAACATAACCTAAGAAAGCTCCACTTGAATCATAATTTTCAACAAAAGTTCTAAAAATAAAATCTTTCCTTTGCTTAACTGTATTTATCAAATCTCTTAACACTTTTTTAGCATCAAATCTATCATTAACCATATCTCCATTATATTTTGTTGAAGATACTGATGCAAACTTTTCGTTAGGAGCATTTAAACCATGATCTAATTGCACTAAGCAGAAACATGTTTTAAAGAAATCTCCTCTCATAAATGAACTTGTTTTTAATATAATTTTTTCCCATGGGAACAATTGATATGTTTTACCATTTTCTTCAATTAATCCTCTATCAGCAATTATTCTATCTTTATTCTCCAATAATACTTTCAATATTGTAAAAGCCGAAGAATTTTCATCTATAGGATAATATACACTTCCATCAGGTCTAACTTTAGCAAAATATCTTTTTGTTGCCTCAGATAGTATTTCTCCTTTTTGAACTCCTAATAAATGTGGCAAATTCCATCTATTTATATTATAGTAGAAATCAAAGTGAGAATCATCAGCCAATACTGCTGTATTTTGAACTGATACACTACTTTCTAGTGGATCACTCGTATTCTTTGTATAAAAGAACTTATAAGTATCTACACACAACTCTAAATTATCAAACAAGTTCTTCATTACTTGTTTCATTATTTCATCTGTTGATGTTGTTCCTTCTAATTCTTTTCCACCTGGATAAGACGATAACTTAATATTACTACTCTCATCAACACTAGTTTTATACATTGTTCTACCATCATCTCTAGTTATAGTAGTGATAGGGATACTTCTTCCAGTTGTATAAGTATCAATTCCTTTTGAATCAGTTATTTCAGATAAATAATAAGTTCCATCTTCCCTTTGTCTTAGTATTTGTCTTTTATTTCTTGAAGATCTTCTTTGCATATCTTCTTCAAGTTGAATATTAGAACCTTTTGATGCTTCTATTAGATGAACTAAAGAAGCTTCATCAAATGTAAATCTCTTATTTAAATTATTTGCTATTTTCTCCAAATCAGAATCAATCTGTGCTTGAAGTCCACTATCAAAACCTAATCTTTCAGATGCATTTAAGAATAGTGATTTGATTTTAGATTGTTCTTTTGTTGCTATAGCCATGTCTATAGGCATTTGAAAATAATACTTTGATAATTCGTTGATAATTATCATACTATATTTTTTGTAATTACTTTCAATTACATCTATAACTTTTGTTTCTTCTTCATCAAATATTCTATAAGATTCAAGTTCAGATAATAGGTTACTAGAATTTGTTCTTATTTGTTTTTTTAGAAATTCTGTATCCATAAATTTTGTTCCATATATAGCTTCTAGAACATCTAAGTTTAATTCTGTATCCATATTTTCACATCCTCATAAATAACTTTTATAATAATTATATCACAGATTTTTACTCTTTTATCTTCATATATTAAATTTCCATTTCAAATTCATCTTCTATATCTTCGTTATTAGCCTTATGATAATCTGGAATATAAGCATAATTAAATAGTTCATCTTCTTTTGTTGTTCCTCTAGCAATATCGATAATATCATCTTGTTGAAAATCTCCATATTTATAATAATCTTTTACTTCTTCAGTAGCTAAGTCTTTAGAAGTTTCATTTCCCTTTAATAATATATTTCTAAAGAACATTTTAATTTTATCAAATAAAAATTTTATAAAACTATGTAGATTTCTATTTTCTTTTTCTAATTCTTCATTTTTATTCTTTAATGATTTAACTTCTTTTTTAATATTTTCGTTCTCTTTTTCTAAAGATTTATAACTATCAGCATAATTATTAACTTCATTAAAAACCTGCTTTATTTTAGGCTCTAATTCCTTTATTTTTTTAGATTCATTAATAACCTTATTCATTGTATCAAAAGTATCTTTATCAATTAGAATATGCTTTTTATCAAATGGAACATTTTTTGAAGATCCCATTTTTTTATCTAGTTCCTCAAATTCTTTAGTAAGTCTATCGGATTTGACATTAATTTTTTGTTCTAGTTCTCTATTGATTCTTTTATATTCTTTAATTTTAATGTGTTTTCTATCACTACCTTTAATACCTCTTTCCAAATCATATCCTTTATCGGTTAGTCTTTTATGGTATTTATCTTGTAACTCTGATAGGTGTATCTTATCTCGTATATATTGTTTTTTAGAAATAGTATATCTTTCAGTATTAGTTCTTTTATCATACTTTTTAATTAAAGGAACTACTACACAATGTATATGAGGTGTTTTTTCATCCATATGAACTGTTGCATGTAAAACTTGTTCTTTCTTATAACCTAAATCTTTATAAACAAATTCCATACAAGTATCTGCCCATTCTTTAATATCATCCTTATTCATATTCTTAAAGAACTCATTAGTTGCTGTAAACATTAATTCATCAGCTATTACATTATTAGATCTATCTAACATTTGTTTAAATGTCTTTTTTCTATCCTCTCTTTCAGTTTTCATCCTTTCATCATGTTCTTTTTTATAATCTTTAGTTAAGTTATAAAAACCCTTAACATATTTTTCAGTTAAGGGTACTAATTCAATATTATTATGTGTTAATTCTAATTTGATATCTGGATTTGATTGATAAGCTTTCTTTTCTCTTTTATTATGTGATCCTATTTGTGCTAAATCATTTATAGTATATATTGGTTCACTTCTAAATATTGCATAATTTAAATTCATAATATCGTTTCTCCTTTCTTTATGCGAAAAAAAGCAACCATTTTTGGTTGCTAAAATTTTGAATATTTTGATAATCTTGCAATATCATGAATTAAATATTCAAATGAATTTTGTGTCCAAAATCTCGGATGCATATAACCATGATTGACACTATTTCTATTATCTCCATTATCTAATGATGTAGATAATTTAAAATATTTTTTCATCTCATTTAATAGTCTATATATTCAAGATTATCTTTATTTTCTTCAATTGCTAAATTTAATAATGCCATCCCCGTTTTTCTTTTTTTAGGGTTCCCTTTTGAATCTACGTAATCTCTTCCATATTCCGATGTTGTTGATCTAATTAGTTCCTCAAGATAACAATATGCAAATGGTGTTAATATAGAATATGAATTGTCATAATCATTATATATTTCTTGCATTAAAGCTATATCTGGTGCCCAATTCCACATATGTGCATAATTTAATATCTCCTTAAAATCACTTCTTATGTTCATCCTTACCACCTTGCTTATTAATATATTCAATTAGGTCATCCAAATCTTCTTTTATACCAATTACATCATCGTTATTAAATTTTGCACAATTATAAATTTGTTTATTCATTCTAATTAAAGCATTTTCTTCGTTCAATTGTAAATAAGTTTGTTGTCCTTGCTCATCAATCATTTTTTTATAATATTCATTTGGAACTAACGCTATTGCAATTTTTGGATGTAATAACATCACCATACACTCAATTCCACCATAAATATATAAATTTGAAACAAGTGATTTAATTGTTACTAAGTTTTTATTTGTTGTATTAACTAAAGGTACAGGAGTATATCCCTTAATAAAATTGGTGTTCATTTTTTCTCCTGTTATTGCTAAATATTCGGCATCATATCCACCATCAAATAATTGAGCTGTTAAGCTATGTTCATTTATTTCTTTTATATACTTTGGATTTCTGATAAGTGCCATAAAAAATAATTTATTAATATTTTTGTTTAAGTCTTTTAATGTAATAGTTGTTACCTCTTGATTTATAAATGGAATAAATAATTTTATAATACTAGAAATTATTTTTTCATAGTTTACACTCAAATATTCTTCAAATGCCAATGAATAATATCCAAAACTAGTATTATACTTTCCGGCAGAACTTTTTATAATTTTATTAGATGAAGTATTTAAATAAAACAAATTATCACCTGTTCTATAGTTTTTCAATAATAATTTAGGAAGTTGAACATGTGAATCAACAGCATATATTATAAAAATTTGATTGTTTGTTCCTTCTATATCATATAACGCATTATAATATCCTAAAGCATTTTCTTTTAATACTATTCCTATTTTAGTTAAATTGGATAATAATTTATTAATTGAATTCTTTTTCCACTTAAATCTAATTACTTGTTTGTCTTTAAAAGGTTTTGGTAATTTATGATAATAACCATTATTTATAATTCCAATATCAAATGGTGTATTATTTTCTTTCAAAAACATTGTTAATTTATCCATTTACATCGCCTCATATATATTATACCATCAAAAAAATACTTTCTTTAAAAAGTATTTAGTTTATTTATTATTAATTTTTATAGATTATAATTTGCTACAACTAGTTCTATTTATACTGGGTTTAATCTCACTCGGGTGACCACTATCTACTACTACACCTGTTATTTTTCTACCGTTCATCTTTTTCACCTCTACCTTAACGTATGTAAAAATTAAATTTTGGTCACAAAAAAAATAGAAACTATTCTATTTTACCGATTATTACCAATGTTTTAATTTCTTATGGCTTCTTTTATTTTTCTTTTAGCTTTAGTTGTAGCTGTTTGAGTTAACCATGAAGCATTTGGACCTATGGAAGTGTCATCTGTAATTATTCTTATATTATCATTTTGCTTTAATTGTTTTCCTATTTTAGCTTCTTTTCCATTGATAATAGCACCAACCATGTTATTTCCTACTTTTGTATGGATATTATAAGCAACATCTATTGGAGTTGCACCTTTTGGTAACTCTAACTTCCCTATTTGAGTATATACACTAATTCTATCCCCTAGCAATTCTCTATATACTTGATCTACAAATTCTTTATCATTAGTGTATTGACTGTCTATTTCTACTAGTGAGTCATAAAATGGATCATTGTTTTTCCATTCTTGTTGCATTACTAGATTAGCATTTTTTGGATAATCTCCCCAGTTTGCTGCTAGTCCATAAGAAGCTACTTGATTCATTTGTGGTGTTCTAATTTTGGTTTGAACTAATCTACCATCTTTTGCAAATATTGTGGTATGAAGTGATTGATATCCGTTTGGTTTGCATCTACTTATATAATCTTTAAACTTCCTATTTATAGGTGAATACTCAGAATGGATTACTCCAAGTGCTGGATAACAATCATTAATATTATCTACAATTACTTTTAATGATAATAGATCATGAATTTCTGTTAATCTGTATCCTCTTTGTATCTTTTTGTATATTCCATAAATATTTTTTATTCTTACCATTTCTTCATGAGGAATATTTTGGTTATTTAATAAATTGTTTATCGTTCCAAGCATTTCTTGTATGCAGTCTTTACTATCTTCTGCTACTTTTAATCTCATTTCTTTTATACGATTATATTCATCATTATTAATGTATTGTAGTGATAAATCTTCTAATTCTCTTTTTAATATATGTAATCCTATTCTATCTGCTAACTTTACATAAAGAAGTAATGTTTCTTGAGAATTTTCTTTTTGTTTATATTCTGATTTATATTGTAATGTTCTCATGTTATGTAGTCTATCTGCTAATTTTATTATTATAATTCTTATGTCATCTCTCATACTAATTATTATTTTTCTTGTATTTGCCATATTTTGTTCTTCTTTTGTAGAGAAATTCATTCTACTAATTTTTGTGACACCATCTACTAAATAAGCTACCGTTTCATTAAAATCTTTAGCAATTTGTTCTTTTGTTATTTCTGTGTCTTCTAATGTATCATGTAATAAAGCTGCACATATAGTATCTTTGTCTGCATGCATTTCTGCTAAAATATAAGCAACATTTAAGGGATGAACAATGTAGTCTTCACCACTTTGTCTTTTTTGTCCTCTATGTAATTCTTCAGCATAATAATAAGCTTTTTTTACTATCTCAAGATTTTCAATATTATACTCTGCTACTTTTGCTAGTAAATCTTTTAAAGTTAATTTTTCCATACTCTCCTCCTAAAAAAATAAAGGGCACCACGGTATAATGCCTTGGTGTCCTTTTTAGTCTATTAGGCGTGAAGATGCAACTAAAGGTAATAAAAGATAAATAAAACTTTTTTCTTTAGATAACAACTTCATAACTACACCTCTTTAAATATTAGTAATAAAGTTATCACCAAAAAATTTTACTGTCAAGATATTTTTTATATAAATTTTGTCTCACATTATTTATAATTATACATTTTTTATAAATAATTGTTATTTATTATCCTTGTCGTTTCTGTATAATACATTTATATCTACGGCTGTATTTATTCCATCTATTTGTCCATCCTGACACAACTGCCACATAACATAATCTGATGCGTAGTCTGTTTCCTTAGTATAGTGAGCTAACCATACATCATAACTTTGATATTTCCATATACTATTTAAATAATTTTTACTACCATAAAGCATACCATCATATCCAGCATCTTCTATTTTTTCTAAAAAGCTTTCTGCTACCTCATTTAATCCAAATAGGCTAAGTTCCATCTGATTAAAACTATTATAACATTCCCAGTCAAAAGCTATTGGTAATGATAATTTATATTCTTTTATTTGCTTTAATACCCAGTCTGCTTGTTTTTTAGCTTCTTTGTTACTATCGGCATAAGAATAAAAATATACACCTACTTTTAAATCATTTTTTATAGCATTTTCTATATTTTGTTTAAAATATGGATCTAAATTGTATTGTCCTCCTACACCTTGCTGTGAACCTACTCTAATCATTACAAATGTTGCTCCTGCTTCTTTTACTTTTTTGAAGTCTATTTCTCCTTGCCACTTTGATACATCTATTCCTACTTCAGTATTTTCTTTCTTATAATTTGCTAATACTTCTTTAAATACTGTTCTGACAGGTTCTTCTTGTGATTCTTGTTCTTTTTCTACAATAGGTTCTGGTTCATATACATTTAATCTAAAGTTTACTTTTTCTTCATTATTACTACTATCTGTTGCGACATAAGTTAGATTATATACTCCTGCTGTATTTAAATCATAGTCTCCCTCTATTCGACAATTCGGATTACTGTCATAATTATCGGCACATAGAATTTCTTCATTTAAATCAATTTGGCTTCCAACTTTGACACTATAACTATTTGATAACCAAACTAGAGGCTCTTCCTGGTCAACTATATTCACATTAATTATACCGGTTCTTTTTTTACCATCTTTGTTTTTATATATAAATTTTATTTCTTGTTTTCCTAACTTTTCGGTATCTATTTTATTATTTGTTAGTAGTTTACCATCTAGTTTTTTGATTAGATCATTTACTTTTTTCTTACTATATACATCTATTTTTAGATCATCTATTAATGTATATCCTGAAGCGTCTACTTTTGGTTCCGATGTTATTATCAATATAATACCAAGTATCAAAAATAATGTACCAATTATAACTATCAATATTATTTTTTTATCTTTCATAAAATTCCTCCACAATGGATCTTTATTTCTCAAAGCTTTTAGTCATATTGTAAGCATAATTTATTAGACTATACCTTTATATTTTGTTAGTTTTATGATTCTTTATTTTATTATATATTATTTTGTTTAAAAATAAAATATCCACAATATATGTGAATACTTTATTTTCCATTTTTTATATTTTCCACAGATTCTGTTAATTTTTCAAAAGTTGATGCTCCTGGGATTGTTAATTTTATAATAGAATCTTTTACTATAAAAGTATTAGGATAAGAAATAATTTCAAATTTTGAGAAAAACTCTCCAGTATTATCAAATAATACAGGGAAATCTATTTTTCTATTTTTAATTATTTTCTTTATATTTTCTTTACTTTTTCTCTCTAGTTTTGGTGATACTACAGAAAGAAATATTATATCTTTTTTATTATTACCATAGTATTCATATAATTTTTCTAACTCTTTGGTTTCCTTTTTACAAGCTACACAATCAGTTGACCAAAAATGTAGTAACACTACTTTATCTTTATAATCCTTCCAATCATAGGTTTTATCATTCTGATCTTTTAATATAAATTTTTCTACTTTGTAACTTTTTTTACTTGTTTGTGTGGTTCCTGTCTTACAACTTGCAAGACCTGTTTCTTTATCTATTCCACAATTTTGTTCTAATTTGGAAGATGTTTTGAAATCTATATTAGTAATTAAAATATAACTTCCTACTAAAACTAATAATATTCCACCAATTTGTACTATTCTTTCTAAAACATGTTGCTTCTTTTTTAAAAAGTTTAAGACTTCTCCTGTAAATAACCCTAGTATTAGAAATGGTATTATGAATCCTATTGCATAAATTAAAACTAATAAGTTCCCTATTAACATACTTTTGGCACTACTAGCCATGATTAGTACTGATGATAGTGCTGGTCCGACACATGGTGTCCAAGCAAAACTAAATAAAAATCCCATAGCAAAAGCAACAAATGGATTCATTTTATTAGGATTAACATTTATTTTTAGCTTTTTTTCTTTTTGTAAGAATTTAAAATTAATTATTTTTAGTTGAAACAATCCCAATATGATAATAATTATTCCGCCAATGATAGCTATTGTTGTTTTATATTCTTTGAAAAAGTTTCCTACTACCGTAAATGAAAGTCCTAAAATGAAAAATGACATAGAAATTCCTAAAACGAAAAACAGTGTATATAAGAAGATTTTTTTTCTTTTATATATTATTTTACCATCATCTGTCTTTTCTTTAGCATTTCCTGATAAATATCCCATATATAGAGGTAATAGTGGTATAACACAAGGCGAAAAGAACGAAATAATTCCTTCTAATAAAATAGCTAATGATTGAATCATTATATTCATTTTATACCTCCTCATTATTCATACCTACTATATTTTAACAAAATTTATGCAACCAAACAAGAAAAAAAGTCCTAATTGGACTTTATATTTCAATTTCTTTAATATTCTTTATTCCTTTATTCATTACTTTATAATATATTAAAATACTTGCCATTAACAATATAACTATTAACATTACTTTTAGTATAGATAATGGTATTAGTATTACTTTATTTAAATAATATATTCCTCCACCTAAGACAGTTGCAATAATCATAGAGATTGCCATAGAAAAGAAAGTATTTTCATTACCTCTTAAAGCGTTTAACTCATCTTCCCAAATAAGTTTTGGATTAATAGTATCTAAATATATTCCTAGATATGTAAAGAAAACACATGATAATAACGAAACTGTTACAAAGGTAAGAAAATCTAAAAACGTTGCTTCCAAATAGTATGAAATAATTAGTAAATAGATAAAATTAAAGCTATAACTTATTATTATTGAGACTAAGGCTTTGATATTTAATTGCGTCCTATAATTTATTGGAATATATTTCATAAATGGAAAATGTTTTCCTTCTCTAGAGATAGAACTAGAAGCAATACTGTTTGCTGTTGTAAGGATTGCTGATATTGCAAACACTGAAATAAAAACGACTAGTAATCCTAATTTTTCTTGTTGTTTGTAGTGATTTACAAATTCTACAATAATATTATCTTGTCCTTGAATTAAAAAAATTAAAATTATTACTATCGGCCATAGTAGGTTACTTAAAACACAATTACTAAAGAAGGATGGAGTTCGCGTTAATAACTTTAATTCTTTCTTTAAATATGTCATTTTATAATTTTCTTTTTTAGTATTTGCTAGAACTTTAACAATACTTTCTTTTTGATGAATGGCATTATTACTAATTCTTTTTACTCCAGGGATATAAAGTTTACCAGCTAGTAGCATAAAGATTATATAAGCTAAAACATTAATGATTATATAAACTAAGAAAGCTACTATATTGGTATTAGAAACAGCTTTAACTAAAAAATATGTGCTTGGGAAAATATAATTCATAATGTCAATGAACCTTATTTTTCCTATTGCTAGCATTTTAACAAACTCTGTAATACTATCGTTATTAATATATCCAATTGCAAATATTCCAATGATAATAATAGAAGCTAATAGTAGTATAGTTAAAGCATTATTTTTATTTTTTATTAATTTAGTAAATCTCATTATTAATAATGTAATAATTCCACAATATACTAGTGGTAAAATTGGAAGAGTAAAAACTCCTATAATACTCATAATTGCTGTTAATATGTTAACATCTGTTACTATTAAATATCCTAAAAAAGCTGCCAATAAGAATAAAAATTCCATTATACTTTCACTAATTAAGACAGTCATAAATTTTGATGAAATTAGTGTCTCGGGTTTAATAGGTAATGGCAATATATGTTCAATATCTCCTGAAAAATAAAATGTATTTAAAATAATATTAAAACCAAATATCATGGAAAAAATACAAATAAATTGAATTACTAATAATAACCCATTTCCTATATTTCCAGCATACATGGAATTAGATAATATTTCTTCTTTAATTCCTACTGTTGTTGCTCCTACTAAGAAGGTCATTAATAGAAAACAAGGAATAAAGATAAATACTGTTGCAATGATACCTAAAGTTACATAGAATTTTACTTTATCTTTTTTTTCAGATTTAGGCATTTCTCCAGATAGTAGAAATGTTCGTATTAATTTAGTGTACATTTTCATCTTGAACCATCCTTAAGAAAATTTCTTCTAAATCTTTTTTGCTATACTTTTTCTTTAATTCTTTTAGTGTTCCTTGGTAAATTATTTTGCCTTCCTTGATAATAATTACTCTATCACATAATTTTTCAGCTACTTCTAATACGTGGGTTGAAAATAATACCGCATGTCCTTTTTTAGCGTGTTCTTTCATCATTTCTTTTAATTGATGTGCTGACTCTGGATCTAGTCCAATTAATGGTTCGTCCAATATCCAGACATCTGGTTCATGAATTAAAGCTGCTATCACCATCATCTTTTGTCTCATTCCATGTGAGTAACTAATCATTTCTGACTCTAAAATTTCTTCTAATCCAAATGCTCTTGTTAATTCTCTAATTCTTTGTTTTCTTTTTGTTGTACTAACTTCATAAATATCTGCAATTAAATTTAAAAATTCAATTCCTTTTAATCTTAAAAACATATCGGGACTATCAGAAATATAGCCAATATTTTTTTTAGCTTCTAGTGCTTCTTTATCCACATCATACCCAGCAACTGTTATTTCACCACTATCTTTTTGATAAATTCCAGTCAATAGTTTTAATGTTGTAGTCTTTCCACTGCCATTGGGTCCTATAAAACCTACAATTTCACCTGGATTTACCTCAAAAGAAATATTATCAACAGCTTTGTTTGTTTCATTAAATACTTTTGTTACATTTTTGACCTTTATCATTTTTATCCTCCTACTATATTATTGTAATACCTATACCTTACTTTAAGTCAAGTTTTCTATTTATATTATTAACAATTTGACAGAAAAAAAACATCTTTTGATGTTTATAGCATATTTTTTCTTTTTAACAGTAGTGCAACAATTAATGATACTATTACTGCTAGTGATATAATAATAACAAATGCGTTATTTACTTTTCCTATTGCTCCTAGTGGAACATTCATTCCTAAAAAGGACGAAATCATAGTTGGTATAGATAGTACTATTGTTGCTGCTGCTAAAAATTTCATTGCAATATTTAGATTATTAGAAATAATTGTTGCATATGTGTCAGTAATAGAAGAAAGGATGTCTCTGTAAATACCAGCCATTTCAATAGCCTGTTTATTTTCGATGATCGCATCTTCTAATAAATCTAAATCTCCTTCATATAATGGTAGAACGATTCCTTTTGCTAACTTTTCTAATACAGCATCATTTGCTTTTAGTGATGTCATGAAGTATACTAATGTTTTTTCTGTTTCTAATAATTCTACTAAATCTTTATTTTCTGTTGATTTTTTTAAGACTCTTTCTTTGGCTTCAATATCATTATTTACTTCTTTTAGGGCTTTTAAATAATTAGATGCACTTTTTAATAATATTTGGATTAAGAATCTTGTCTTTTTAGCAGTTCTAAAATCTTTTACTATATTTCTTTTAAAATCATTTAAGATAGTTGTTTTCTTTACAGAAACAGTAATAATATAATTATTATTTGTTATAATTATACCTAATGGGTAAGTTTTGTATTTATGTTCAGCTTTTTCTTCTAAATAGGGAATATCAATGACAATTAGAGTAGCGCAATCTTCTTGTTCTACACGAGGAAGTTCGTCTGTATCTAGTAGTTTTAAAATTAAATCTTTATCTACTCCTGTACGAGTTGCTACTTTATCTATTTCGTCTGTCGTAGGAACGATTAGGTCTATCCAACAATCAGTTGTCATCTTTTTTACTTTTTTTGTTTTTTTCTCTACAGTACTAGTTTTATATATTTTTAACATAATACAACTCCCTTCTTTTTGCTTGCTATATTATATCATGATTTTTATTATTTTAAAACTAAATTGAAATAAATATATTAGAATAATATTAATCTATAATAAAAAAGCAATATTGCTGTTTAGATATTGCTTTTAACTACTTTTTCCAAGTTTTACATCTATGGTATTTTCTTTTCCATTTCTAATATATGTAATTTTTACTGTGTCTCCAGCTTGATGTTGATATAGTTCGTATCTCAAATATGCAGAATCTTTTACTTCTTTTCCGTCTATTTTTGTGATCACATCTCCGGTTGTTAGACCAGCATCATAGGCACCTGATCCTTTTTCTGCTTGAATTACTACTACTCCTTCTGTAATATTTCTATCAATATTAATTTGATTTCTATATAACCCTGTTGTATCACTAGCATTTATCATAGAGACTCCTAGTACTGGCCAAGAAATCTCTTCGCCTTTTTCTAAAGATTCAATATGATTCATGGCATATTCAATTGGTATAGCAAAACCCATACCTTCAATATCATCATCTACTAATTTTAAAGAACAAATACCAATAACTTCTCCGTTTGCATTTAGTAATGGTCCTCCACTATTTCCAGGATTAATTGATGCATCAAATTGTAATACACGCATTATCCAATCATTTCCGGTTGTAGTATTGGTAACACTTACTGATACCATTCTATCTTTTCCAGAAAGAATTCCCGATGTTACTGTTCCACGGTATTCTTCTCCCATTGGAGTTCCTACTGTAAATACTGTATCACCTAAGTGCATATCTTCACTTGTTCCAATGTTAGCGACCATAGAAACATTACTTTTGTCTATTTTAAGTACTGCTAAATCTAAATACTCATCTCCACCTAAAACTTTTGCTTCTGCCTCTTTATCATCTGACATAGTTAATTTAACACTGTCTGCACCTTCTACTACATGATAATTAGTTAATAAATATCCATATTTATCATCTGTCTTGTATACAAAAGCAGAGCCTGTTGATACTAATGTATCATTTTGATATGCAGATACCATTGCTACTGCATCATAAATTTTGTCCACAGATGTGGCTAAAGAGTTTTTTTCATATACTTGAGTATCATCTCTTATTACTACTGTATCTCCTGTGGTTCCTAAAATTTGACTTACTAAAGGTGTCCATTTCAATAAGGCGAACATAATTATTCCACCCATAACAAAAGAGAACACTACTAAAAATATTGTTTTTAAATTTTCTTTCTTTTTCACTGATTATCTACGCTCCTTTCGATTCCTGCTAGATCTTTCCAATTTTTTGGGAATCCCATTCTTTGTAATACTTTTTCTATTTTTATAGATGTCAAATTATAATTTAATGTTTGAACTATGTTTTCTAATTCTATTATCATGTTTTTAAAATCATCTGTAATTAACATCTGACGCATAATAATTAGAAGTGCAAATAAATCTTGTTTTCCATATATGTATTCATCATTTTCTTTTGGGATGTCTAATAGTTGGTGATATATGGTGTCATCTATTTGTTTTTGAGTTCTATTTTCATAAAGAATGTCTTCATGAGCACATAAATTTCTATAATTGGCAAGTATTGGTAAGTATACTAAAAGATCATCTACTTGAACATTATAAATCTTACTGATTTCTTCTTGATCTTCTGGTTTTAAGATAGAAAACATTTCACTGACAATTCCAAATGATAAAACTTTTACTAAGATCCATAAAGGAATATATCCATAATTGGATACATAGTGTAGGGTTGCTGAATGTTGACTACCATTTACACGAATTTGTCTTTTCATTTTTTTTAATAGATCATTTACTTGCCGTTGCCTTGCTGGATCATTAGTAAAGTTTTTGGCTCTTAAATAATCTCTTTCACGATACCCATATTTTTTGGATAATTGGTAAGAAGTAATTGACTTTAAATTATTTTCGATTACCAATAAATATTTAAAAATTACATTACGGAATGATCTGTCAAATAAAAACAAACTATAGAGTTCTTCAAATGTAGTTCCTGAAATAAACTTTTTTTCATCATTTGACTTATAAAATAGATGCCGATATCCATTTAAGAAAAAATAGTTTTCCCTTAAAAGAACTTGTTTAGCATAAGTTTCATCTTGAACTATCATTCCCTTATGTTTAAATATTTCAATTTGCTCATTTAAATTTTTAAACTGTTTTTCTATCATTGTTCTCACCTACTATTGATTATATCATAAACTCTATTTAAAAGTATGAAATTTTTGTGAATTTATATGACATTCTAAGATTTGTCAATAATAAAATTTTATGCTATATTAATACATAACGAAAAGACACGAAATTTACTAATTTTTTAAAACTAGTAAAAAATGTGTTTTATTAGTGTATAATATAAGAGTAGTTATGTGGAAACTACTTAAATTCTAATTGCTTACATAAAGCTAAAATTTGGCGTAATAGTTTAGTTGTGCAAGCAATTGTGGCGACGTAATGATGTTTTCCTTCATTACGTTTTTTTCTGTAATAACTTTCAATATCATTTTCTACATGACATTTAGATGACAACCTAGTGATATTTAAAATACTTACAAATAATATTTTTCTCATGTATTTGTTTCCGGATTTAGAAATTGGGCCATGTATATTAATAGATTTTCCTGATTGTTTAATAGATGGATCAAGACCACAATAAGCAGTTAATTCTTTAATATTATTAAATCTATTAATATCACCAAGTTCGGCAATAATTAATGCAGCAGTAAAATCACCAATGCCAAATATAGAATTAATTTTATTAAAGTAGTTTGATTGTTTAGCATAATCTATTAATTTGATTTTTAATTCATTAATTTCTTTTTCATAATTATAAATTAATTTTGAAATATTAGATAGGTTAGAAACAATTTCATCATCTTTAGAAATTGATGGATAAGATTGTTTAGCTAATTCTTTTATTTTAATAGGTTTATATTTCCATCTACTATATTTAGCTTGTTTAAAGAAATTTTGAAGGCAATCAATTCTAGTGTTTGTGATAATTTCTGCATGAGGATATTTACTAATAAACTTTAAAGCAATATCACTGTAAATAGCCTGGTTTTTAAATAATAATTCATACTCTGGAAAACAAAGATAAACTAAATTTTTATATCTATTTTT
>CALVKI010000096.1 GCA_944332635.1 uncultured Bacilli bacterium | reverse complement strand
ATTTAATAAAAGTAATTGATGACTATATTAATTATTATAATTTTAATAGAATTAAGGTAAAAATAAAAGGACTGTCTCCTGTAAATTACAGGTTACAATCCTCTAATCAAAACTATTAATAAACTGTTCAGCTTTTGGAGGTCAGTTCACAATAGCACATTTTTCCTTTTTTATTTTCTAACTGTTTTCTTTTTTATTTCTTCTTTTAGTAAATTAATAAATTGTTCTTGTTCTAATGTTGTAGTTTCTTTTTCTCCATGTAATCTATAACTAATTGTATTATTTTGTTTTTCGTTATCCCCTAAAATTACTGTATATGGAACTTTCTTTGTTTGCGCTTCTCTTAAACGGTATCCTAGTTTTTCATTTCTATCATCAAGTTCTGCACGAATTCCCTCTTGTTTTAGTTTTTCTGTTACATTTCCTGCATATTCCCCTTGAAATTCAGAAGATACAGGAATAACTTCTACTTGTGTTGGAGCAAGCCAAGTTGGAAAAGCTCCTTGTGTCTCTTCAATCAAAAATGCCGTAAAACGATCAAACGTTCCAAATATTGCTCTATGAATTACAACAGGAGTTTGTTTTTCACCATTGGAATCTACATAAGTAAGCTCAAACCTTCTTGGTAATAGAAAATCTAACTGACAAGTAGATAGGGTTACTTCTGGTCCTACTGCTGGCTTTACTTCAACATCTAACTTTGGTCCATAGAAAGCTGCCTCTCCTTCAGCTTCAAAATATTCTACTCCCATTTCATTTAATACTTCACGTAATTTATTTTCAGCATTTTCCCACATTTCATCATCATCAAAGTATTTTTCTTTATCATTTTTATCTCTTAATGATAATCTGAATTTATAATCTTTAATACCAAAATCTTTATAAACATCTAAAATCAAGCTAACTACTCGTTTGAATTCTTCTCCAATTTGATCTGGTCTTACAAATAAGTGTGCATCATTTTGGCACATACAACGTACTCTTTCTAATCCTTTTACTGCACCGCTAGCTTCATATCTGAAGTCTGTTGCGAATTCTCCAATTCTTATTGGCAAATCTCTATAAGAATGCATTTTATTTTTATAGACTAACATATGATGTGGACAGTTCATTGGGCGAAGCACAAACTCTTCATCGTCAACTTTCATCATTGGAAACATATTTTCTTTATAGTGATCCCAGTGACCTGATGTTTTATATAAATCAACAGTTCCAACACATGGTGTATACACATGGTTATATCCCATGGCTTCTTCTTTTTGATATATATAATTTTCTAATTCATGACGAATAAGTGCTCCAGTTGGAAGCCATAAAGGCATACCAGAACCAACTAATTCATGTGTCATAAATAATTCTTGTTCTTTACCTATTTTTCTATGGTCTCTTTCTTTTGCTTCTTCTAACTCTTGCAAATAGTTATTTAATTCTGCTTCTGTTTCAAAACAAACTCCATAGATTCGTTGAAGCATTTTATTTTTAGCATCACCTTTCCAGTAGGCACCACTATGTTTAATCAACTTAAAATGTTTTAAAACTTTTACTGTATCTACGTGTGGTCCTCTACAAAGATCTGTAAAGTCCCCTTGTGTATAGCATGAAATTGTCGTTTCATTATCATCCATTCTGGAAATTAAATCTAGCTTATAGGGATCATCTTTAAACATTTCTAAAGCTTCTTCTTTTGTTAATTCATGACGGATGATTCTTTTTCCATCCTTGGCTATTTTTTTCATTTCTTTTTCTATTTTAGGAAGGTCTTCTGTTGTTAGTGTTTTGTCTCCTAAATCAATATCATAATAGAATCCTTCTTCTATTACTGGACCTACCCAAAATTTTGCTTCTGGATATAAGTGTTTTACTGCTTGTGCTAATAAATGTGCACAAGAGTGATTTATTATGTTTAATTTTTCATTTTCTTTTATATTTATCATATTGTCCCTCCTTTTATTTATTTTTGAAATTTTTTTTGATATGCACTTTTGATTTCTGTAGATAGATTTTCAAGTGACTGCCAAGATGGATTCCCATAAGGAATTATTCTTACTTTTCCTCTCTTCTTATTTCTTACTAAAATCCACTCTCCTCTAGCAACTTGATCATAGGATATCTTTTGTATTCTTCCTCTCCTAGGTAAGTTTAGACCTTTTTCATGAATAATTTTTTCCATTTCTTCATGAGATAGAGGTGATGAGGATGATAGGCCATAGAAATCTTGCAAAAACTTTCTAGTGGTAATGCTATTGTCAAATTGATCTGATATAGATATTCTTGTTTTCCCTTTACATAGTGATTTTGGTTGTACAGTTTGTCCTTTTTGTTGTTCATCTAGATTATATTTTTCATGAGCAATATGACCTATGTTCAATTCTTCTTCTAACTTTTCTTCTAGTTTGCGACAAATTTGATTTGCTTTTAGTTTTATGTTTGGATTATTTGCCCTTTGAGATAATTGAACTAAATTATCAATTGGTAATTTTTCAATCAAATAGTTTGCCATAATAATATTCCTATCATCTTTTTCCCCTATTAATCTTAAAGTGATTACTTCTTGCTTTATTTGCCTTAGAAGATTGTCTTTAGAGGCAGTCAACTCTTTTAATAATTCTGATAATGTTTTACTTCCTTGTAATTCTTTTTCTACTAAAATTTCTTTTACACACTGAGTAAATTTTTCGTCTTTTTTTTGTTTTGCTAAAGCAATTAGCGCTTTTGGATTTAAGTCTATTAATCTTGGTTTTTTCATATAATTCTCCCACCTTTACAACAAAAGCACCCCTTTTAAGGAGTGCTTAATACACGGTACCATCCTACTTTTTCTTAATTTTGATAACGGTATTATCCGAAATTAATTTATAATTCTACTCAGAAGGGAGTAATAAATTAGGCTTCTTCTCGTTTTCACCAACCACGTAGTCTCTATAAAAAGCTATTAATTTATCATATCCTTCGTCAATGTATTTCTTAAATACGATTTTAGCATATCATCTTTTTTTAGTTTCTTCAAGCATTTTTTATCTACTATACCAAGTTTCTGTGACATTCATTAATGATTGTAATCCCATAAAGTTTTGATAATATCTTTGTCTTCCATAATTAAAAAAACCATTTAAAGAAGAACAATTCTTATCATTGGCATCAAATATACTACAATCAACTACCGCCAAATGAAGGTGTACTCCTGTTGCAATACCTGTTTTTCCCATAAAACCAAGATAGTCATTAATCGTTACTGATTTTCCAACATACAAATCTGGAGCATAACTTGATAAGTGAACATATTGTGAGGTATAGTTTTGACCATTGATGTTATGATTTACTGTTACAATTTTAGCACCAGCTGAATCCTTATATATTCCTGATATTGTTCCATTTGCTATTGGATAAATCGGTTCTGCTGTTCCTCTAGGACTTGTAATATCTAAAGCAAAGTGTGAGGCACTAGGATAATTGGTAATCATACCATATTCGGTTGGTAAATACCATACTCTTTTTGGTTTTTCTAATGTTTCCAATGTATTATTTTTTACTGGTAACATTACTGATATCAATGATTCTTTTGATACCTGTGTTTCATTCTTCATTTTTTTATATATTGAAAATACCTTATTCGACTTAACAGTAGTTATTTGTTTCTCTGCTACATCTACCATTGCCATATCTTTAGTATTTATTATTTCATAGTCTAATGCAAATGCTTGTGTGGTTATATTGTATTTATAGTATATTAAACAAAAAGATATCAATAAAATTACTACTGATATATTTTTTATATTTTCTTTTTTATTTAGCATCCTTAGTATTTTCATTTTATCCCCTCAAAAACGAGACTATTCTAACATTTATCCCATTTTTTGTAAAGAAAAAAGATGCTAATTTCTTCTGTTTTTACCAATTAGCTCTATAGTTATTGTCAATTGTTTTATTCTTTCTATAATCCTTCTTGCTTTTACTTTATCAACTCCTGATGAAGTAATAGATAAAGCTGTTTCTAATTCTTCTAATGTTAAATTAGATGTAAAAAATGTAGGCAAGTGATTTTGCATTCTATATTGTAGTATCGGTCCTAACACTTCATCTCTTGACCAACTACTTTCATTTTCTGCACCTATATCATCTAGCAGTAATATTGGGGAAGTTTTTATAAAGTTAAATCTTTCATTGTAGTCCGTTTGAAAAGATGATTTTAAACTTCTCAAGAATTCTGGATAATATACTAAGGCGCAACAAATTCTTTTCTTAGCCATTTCATTTAAAAGTGCAGCAATCAAATAGGTTTTTCCACTTCCAAAAGATCCTGTTAGATATAGTCCTTTGGGTTCTTCTTTCTTGTTATACTTATCCATGAATTCCTTAAAGTATCTGATAATTGGTATCCTTGATTTATCATCAGTATAAACATTTTTTAGAGTTGCTTCTTTTATTTCTTTTGGCATATCAAACAGTTCTAAGTTTTTTTTGTATGCATTTTCCTTCAATTCTTTTTCTTTTCGTTTACAAGCAATATATGAAAACTTAATAATATGCTTTTCTTTTTTAGGAGTATAGCAGTAACCTACTACATTGTTTTTACATTTTTCTAATCCTTTACAATTTTTACAATTTTTAAATTCTATAAAAGAGTCCTCTAAACTAGATGTATATTTTATTAAAATTTCTTCTTCAATAGGGAGTGTTCTAATAAATTCATAAAATTCTTTATTACTACAAGCATCTTGAAATGAATGGATTAATTCCACCTCTTTTGAATCTTTTTTTATAATATTATTTATATTTTTCATACAATCACCTTTACTTCTTTTTATTTTAACTTTTTTTGTGGCAATTGTCTATCTTTCTTTTTTATCTTCTCTAATTACTTTGGTTTTTGGAAAAATAGTAATTGTTCCTGATTTTTTTGTCATTAAATAAGGAATTTTATTTTCTGTTAGTTTATTTAAGACTTCTCTATTTGGATGATTAAATCTGTTGGTTTTTCCTACGGAAATTAACGCTAAATTTGGATCTGTTTCTTTTAAAAAAGTACTTCCGGTACTAGTTTTTGATCCATGATGACCAATTTTTAATACATCTACATTTAGATTATAATTTTTTAATATATATTCTTCTGTTTTTATTGTAGCATCTCCCATTGTTAAAATTGTTAGATTAGGATGATTTATATAGTAAACAGAACTACTATTATTTTCTTCTTTCCAACTTCTGTTTAATTGATAAAGTGTAAAATTTCCTATTTGATACATGGAGTCTTGTTTACTTTTTTTTATTTTTCTTTCTTCCATAAGTTTTTTTTCTAGGAACGAGGTGGTTCCTAGATTTATATATATATTCTCTATTTTAAAATGGTTCATTAAATAAAATACTTCTCCCATATGATCCATATCTCCATGGGTCAAAAATAAATAATTTAATTTTTTTATGCCTAAACTTTTTAAAAGGGGGATTGTAGTATACTTTGTGATTGTACTGGATGTTCTATTATTAAAATAGCTTTTTCCACCTGTATCTATTAAGCCTGCCCTACCTTTTGAAAATAGTAATATAGAGTCTCCTTGACCAACATCTATTATTTTAAAAAAATCTGGTTGCAAATTAAAAGAAAAATAGTGTCCTAAAAAAAGCAAGAGAAGCAAAAGTAGGATTCTTTTATTTTTTTTCTTTAAAAATATAATTAAAACTAAAAATTCAATTAAGTAAACACAAATATTAGCTTTTGGAAAAATAAATATTCCTATTTTTATCTTGGATATTAGTAAGGAACTTTGTTCTAGTATCATAATACTTAATTGATAAAGGGGTTCTATTAAAGGTATTAAAAAAGTAAGCACAGTTAATGGAAAAACAACGAAGTTCACATAAGGAATATAAAAAAGATTATAAAAAACACTTAAGATATTAATCTGATAAAAATAATATAAACTGATGGGAACACTTAACAAAAATGATATGTATGACGATATCCATAAACTTTTCCAGTATGAATTTGTAGTATCTAAAAAATATAACAAGCCTATACTTATTACAAAAGAATACCAAAAAGCTACTTCAGTTGCAAAATAAGGATTAATTAGAATAGTGATTATTATTGTAAATAGAATAAGTTGTTTTTTTAGTAGTCCTAAACTCCATACTCTATTTAGGGAAAAAAGAAAGAAAAATAATATTCCTCTTAATATAGAAGCATTAATATCTAACAGAGAAGAGTATAGAAAAACTATTAGAAAAGTTATTAAATATCTTATCTTGCTAGTAATTTTTATCTTATTTAATATTTTAAGAATAAAATTTGCTATTAGATAAAAATGCATGCCACTGATTGCCAATAGATGACTAATCCCATTTTCTTGATAGCTTTCTTTTATATCTTTGCTTATATCTTCATCGTTTCCTAACAAAAAAGCTTGTATGTATGGATGAGTAATTTTTTCATTTAAGATATTTTTTATTTTATCTAATATTTTAGTTGAACCTTTTATTTTTCTAATTTTATCGATTATTATCAAATGATAAATACCTTGTTTTTTTAAATAAAATGAATAATTAAACTGGTTGGTGGTAGTTGGAGATGTTGGTTTAGTTATTTCTCCTAATATCTTAATTTTATCTCCAACCTTTAAGTTTTGTATTTTATTTTCTTTTTTATTAGATAAATAATATATTCCTTGTAATTTCTCTTTTGCATTTATCAACATGCTAACTTTTTCATCATCTATTATAATTTTTTCTATTACTCCTATTACTTTTTTATCTTGCTCTGTATAATATAATTTTGGTTCTATTATTATTCTAAATACAGTTATTATCAAAGTTATCGTTATTAAATAAATACAAAATAATCTAGACTGTAATATTATTTTTAATATCTTCATAAACACTTTCTCCTATGCCAGAGACATTTTTTATATCCTCTATTTTAGTGAATGGAGTCTTTTCTCGGTAAGAAATAATAGCTTCAGCTTTTGATTCTCCGATTCCTGTTAAAGTCATTAACTCTTCTTTCGTTGCAGTGTTGATATTGACATTACTTGGAGCAGAGTGTGGATTTTCTTCTATTTCATTTATACAAGCATCATTTTCTGCTTGCCCTTCTTTTGGAATTTTACATTGTTCTTGCAAATATTTTTCTTGTTCTTTTGTTTCTCTCCAATTTTCTACTTGCCATTTACTATAAATAATAATTACCATTTCATCTTCTATTTTTTTACTTAGATTAATTACTGTTGTATCTGCATCTTCTGTTAAACCACCTGCTTCATTTATTACATCTATCACTCTGGATGAATTTTCTAATTCATAAATTCCTGGAGTTATTATTTCTCCCTTTATATCAACCATACATTTTTCTATCTCTTCTTTTGGTTTTTCACCATTTTCTGATTTATTTGTTTCTTTTTTTACTTTTAATGAAGAGATTTTCTTTTCTTTTTGTGGCTCATAAATGTATAATCCTATAATTGTTAAAGAACTAATAATTAATATAATTGTGGTGATGATTATAATTTGTTTTCTATAACGATAGTGAAATGTCATATTACCTCCTCTCTTTTATTATTAGAAAAAAAAGAAAAGTCTTTTTAAAACTTTTCTTAACTATTTATTGGTACTTCTTTTCTCTTTTTTACTAATATAATTGGTTGTTCTGCTTCTTTTGATTGTGGCAAAACTTCAGTTGGTGTTGCCATCAGTTGCACTAAATCCATTAAAAGTTTTTCTACAAAAAAAATGTTATTTGTAGTAACGCTTCCTCCAGCATTTTGTTTATTTCCTCCACCACTACATTTTGCTGCTGAGATATTAAGCCCTTGAGGAAAATCACTTATGTTCATATCATCTAGTTTTTTTAATATATCTCCAACTTTAATATCACATTTGCTTCTCGCACAAATTGTTACATCATTTTGATTTGTATACCCCAATACAAAAGCAACATCTGCGTATTTTACTAACATTTTATCAGCGGTTTTCGCTAATATATCGCGACGATAGATTGTGTCAGGAGCAATTCTATTTAGCACAAATGCTACTGTCGGTTCACCAAATAACCTAGGATATGCTTGAATATGAGTATTAGCGATTGTAATTTTTGTTGGATTGTTTTCTTCTATTATTGTTCTTTCTCCAAATATTAAAGTATAAATTTGCTTATCTTCTAAAAAATTTGAAATAAATAGTTTATTAACTGCATCATAATCTGCACCGCTACGACATAAACTTTTCGCAATACCAAAGGTAATTGAACTTGTATTTTTCTGAAATCGTTTCGTATCTAAAATAATACCTGCTAATAAATAGTTTGCCATGTTTTCGGTATCACGAATTATTTTCGCAGGCAAGATTTGGGCTACCATTTCACAAGTACTAGAAGAAAGTTCATCTATAAATTTATAAGGCGTTGATATAGTATGCCTATCTTCACCGTGATGATCAATTATTATAATATTTCCAACTTTATCTATATCTTCTTGTATTGAGATTAAATACTTTTTATTTGCATCTACAGTAACTAATAGAGATTTTTTATCGGCTAGTTTGTTATATTTTTCTGAATTAATAAATTGATATTTATCTTTACTATCTTCTATTACTTTAGCTACTCCTGGATCCAAATCTTGGAATAAATCATCTACAATGATATATGTATCTTTTTTCAATCCTTTTGATAGCGTTGCAACTCCTAGGGCAGCACCAATGGCATCATAGTCCAATGTATTATGCCCAATGATAAAGACTTGAGAAGCAGCTTCCATCATTTTTACTAGTGTTTCTCGAAACATTCTTAATTTATTATTCATTTTTTAACCTATGCTCCTTTTTATGAGCTATATTATATAATAAAAAGCCTGAAAAGTCAAGCTATCTCGCTTTTTCAGGCTTTTCTTTGCATAGTCCATTTTCTATACTAACTCGTTGTACAATTGTTAAAGCAGCAATTAAACAGATGGTAAAACTTCCTCCGTAACTCATAAATGGTAATGGTACTCCTGTCATAGGCATCAATCCAAAGATTCCCATCAAATTAATTACAATATGCAAAAAAATGTATACTGCTACTCCATAACATAATAAAGCTCCACGATTTTCTGAACTGTCTCTACCTATTTTTAAAATACGATAGAGCAAAAACATATATAATAGCAAAATGCCAATTCCAGATACGACTCCTAATTCCTCCACAATGATTGCAAAAATAAAATCCGTATATGGCTCTGGCAAATATAAGTATTTTTGTGTAGAATTTCCTAAACCTACACCTGTTAATCCACCATTATTAATTGCAATATAGCAATTACATACTTGATTTCCAGTTGTTAATAGTTTATCACATGGGTTTGTAAAATCAAATCTTTCTAGTTGTCGCTCCTGCAATAATGATTTCCCTGCTCCTAAGAACACAACACCAGCAAACACTACTAAACCCAATAATCCAAATATTGTTTTTGTCTTTATTTCTTTTAATATTGGAGCTGCTAAAAACATTACACCTACAATTACAACATAGATGATTGCAGTACCAAGATCTGGTTGAATAAAGATTAATAAAGTAATTATTGCACAAACTCCTAATGGAAATAAACTTTTGCCATAGCTAGTTAACTTTTTATTTTTTTCATAATATCTAGCAAGCCAAACAATTGTTATTACTTTAGCAAACTCACTAGGTTGAATACTAATAGGTCCTAAATCATACCAAGAAATCGCCCTATTTTTGGCTTGTCCTATAATTAATAAAGCTAATAAACTTATAATAACAATAATCAATAATCCCCAAGAAAACATCCCATATGCTTTGGTTGTAAACTTTATCATTATAATGGACATAATAATACCTGCTAATAAAAATATAGATTGTTTTATAAAATAGTTATATGGACTTACCGCATGAGTCATGTAAGCAGTGACGTTTGACGCAGAAAAAACCATAATGATGCCAATAATAAATAATATTATCGAAGTCACTAATAAAGGTTTATCAACATATTTGAGAATTTTCTTCGTTTCTATCACTTCCTATTCTGTATTATAATATATCATATTTTTTTTCATTTTGAAAACTCAAGTTTTTTCTAGGACCTTTTTATTAACAAATTTTGTCAATTTACATAATTTATAGTAGATAATGTAAAGGAGGCTGTTTTATGTATTATTATGGTAATGGGTCTACTGGTTGCAGTGGACAATATTATAATCAAATGCCATACTATCCTTATTCCTATGGCAATAATAATTCTAATTATTCTATTGTTTTAGTGTTATTTATTCTATTAGTCATTGTTATTGGATGCCGTTTTTCAGTTTAAATATCTTAAAAGCGTATAATTTCTTTATACGTTTTTATTTTTTTCTTTGCTTTTTAGTCTTTTTTTGATAAAATATACTTGCATAAAGAGGTGGTACTGTGCTTAAAACTAAAGATATTTTGAATGAAAAATATAAACGTTTACTAATGATTAGTAATGAAGTAGATTTTCCTATTTCTAAAAAAGATAAAAAATTAATAGATACAATGATTAAATATTTGCATGATTCTCAAATAGAAGAATTAGCTGAAAAATATGATTTGAGACCTGGTATGGGAATGTCTGCTATTCAACTAGGGGTTCCTAAAAGATACTTTGTTGTCGTTAATGAAGTGGATGAAGGTGAATTTGAAACTTATATTTTGATTAATCCTAAAATTATTAGTAATTCCGTTGAAAAAATTTATGTTGAAATGGGTGAAGGGTGTCTTTCTGTTAATCGACCAGTTGATGGAATTGTTCCAAGATATGCTAGAGTTACTGTGGAAGCATATGATATGGAAGGTAGAAAAATCCATGTTAGAGCTCGTGAAGAACTAGCAATCTGTTTCCAACATGAACTTGAT
>CALVKI010000095.1 GCA_944332635.1 uncultured Bacilli bacterium | reverse complement strand
TAAAATAAATTTAATAAAAGAAATATAAAGATTTTCAAAAGTCAAATCCGTAACGATAGATGACAATAATTTTTGTAATATTTACTTTATTAAAGAAAGTACATGTTTTTTCTACAAAATAATGGTGCTATAATTTAAGATAGAAATAATGTCGAAAAAGGAGAACTGGGATGAAAAGAAAGTTAGAAAAACTAATTCTTATTATTTTAATAATCCAAACCATGATTTTGGGGAATTTTATTTTTATTGGAAAGAATATTGTAGAAGCTATTAGTGAAGAAACAGTTCAATCTACTACTACAAATTGCAAAAATGTAGAACTATCAGCTTATTTTAAAACAGAAGAAGGAAAATATAGTGCACAAAAAGATTTGTATTTAGACCAAATAGAAAAATTATATATAAAAGTAGAAGTGAAAAAAGAAGGATATTTTGAAGGTTCTCTTTCACTAGAAAATAGCAATGTGGATTTAAAAAATACTATATTAAGTGATAAAGTGGAAAAAATAGAAGGAAATAAAATTAAATTAAAACAGATTAGAGCTGGAGAGACAATAGAGATACCAGTTGAAATTGCTTTACAAAGGAAAACACAGATACCACTTTCTTTTTTCAATGCCCAGATTCAAGTTAAAATAGAAGGAATTTATCAAGGGGATGTGCAGGATAATATTGAAGTGGCTGGTTCTGTTAATGTAAATGTTAAATGGAACAGCAAAAATAAAAGTGCTGTATTAGAAGGTGAGGTTATTACCAATAAGACTTATTTCTTTGACGAGATAGAAAAATCTGTTTTACAGATGTCTTTATATACAGGTTTAATGGAGCAAGATTATGCAATAAAAAGTACGGATATTAAAGTACAGATTCCATGTAAGGAAAAAGTAGAAAAAATAGAAGTGATAGGAATAGATACTAATTTACCTATTACAGAAAATAATTATGGATATGAGAAAGAAACAGGTATTTTAGAAGTTAATTTATTTAATGAAGAATCAGAAGGAAATGTTCTATGGCAAAATAAATTAGACCAAATTTTATTGCATATTCAATATCAAGAAAAAGTGGAAATAAAATCAGATGTTTTAGATGTGAATGCACAATTAGAACTTTATGATGCGACTAATCTAGAAAAGAATTTGCAATTTTCTTTGGAAGAAGAAAAAGAAGGACTTTCTACTTATAAAATACAAAATACAGAAACACAAATATATAATGGTGGATTACTAGCAGGTGAGCAAAAAGATTTTCAGAGAAATAGTATTATTAATTTAAATGATACACAAATATTGCATAGTTTTGAATTTCTAGAAGAACAGGATAAATATCGAATAGGAGAAAAAGAAGAAAATGCAAATTCTGTATATTTGCAAACTAAAATAACAAAACAAGAGTTAGATTTTGTATTAGGAGAAAAAGGTATTTTACGTATATTAGATCAAGATCAACAATTGGTTTCAGAAGTTACAAAACAATCTATTGCGGAAAATGGAGAAGTGATTATTACATATCCAGAAAATATAAAAGAAATTACAATACAAATAGAGAATCCTGAGCAAAGAGGAAAATTAGAATTAAGGCATATTAAAAGATTACAAGAAGATAAAGGAAATGTTGCTATACAACAAGCAGATGCTCTTATACAAAGAATACAAAACTATGATAAATATGTAGAGGAAAATATTCTAGAAATTGCACAAGCAAAGGAAACAATTTCAACACAAATAAATAAAAAAGAATTAACTGCTTTGGAATTAAATGAAAATATTGAAATACGAGTGATATTATTAACTAATAGTGCTGAACAAAAATTGTTCAAAAATCCTAAAATTGAAATTCAATTTCCGACCGAGATTGAAGAAATTAATGTAAAATCCATTCATTTATTAAATGAAGAAGAATTGAAAATAGTGTCAGCAGGAATGTTAAACACAGAAAATGGAAAGAAATTGCAAATACAGTTAGAAGGAGAACAAAGTTATCATCGAGAAGAACTTCAAAATGCTAATATTTCTATTGCTGCTGATATAAAAATTTCAACAGAAATAGGAAATGTAGAAAGACAAATTATTACTAAATTAACAAATTCTAATCAAGAAGAAGTGCAAGAGATATTACCTATTCAAATATGCACTTTGGAAAATATATTAGCATTAAATAATATGAAAGAATTAGGATTAGAATCTAATGGAATACAACAAGAACAAGAAATAACTTTAAAATCAGAAACAGCTATCGAGCAAACATCAGTAGATATAGCTGTCATTAATCATAAAAATAACGAAGTAAGTAATGTTAGTATTTTAGGAAGATTTCCTACACAAGGAATAGTAGAGCAAGGAAAAAAAGAAAACACAATGCCAATACAAGTTATGTCTCCTTTACAATTACAAGGAGTGGATGAAAGTCAAATAAAAATATATTATAGTACACAAGAAAATGTAACACAGGATATTACAGATGAAAATAACCAATGGAGAGAATCTATAGAAAATGGAAATGAAGTAAAAAATTATTTAATAAAAATAGATAAAATTCAAAAGGATCAGAAAATACTAGCTTCTTATCAAATTACATTACCAGAAGATTTAGAAAGTAAAATGGTTGCTTATCAACAATATAAAGTTTTGTATCATGAAGGTGATGATACAGAAACAGAAACAGTTAATTCTACCTCATTATTGTTGACAACAGAAGAACAAGAAAAAGCAAGTTTGCAAGTTGATTTGAGTGCTACTGTAGGTGGGGAGGAATTAAAAGAAGGAGATACTGTAAAAACAGGAGAAGTTATTCATTATCGTTTAGAAGTAAGAAATACAAGTCAAACAGAATTAAAAAATTTAAGTGCTCAAATGATACTTCCTGAAGATGTTGTTTGGGTAGAACCAGATGAAGGTGAAATAGGATATGAATATACAGGGGCTAAATATTATTTGGAAAGGCAAGAAAGACAAATTACTTATCCAATTGATAAAATTGGCGTTGGAGAGGTCTTTGTAAAAGAATTTGAAGTTAGGGTAAAACAAGAAATACAAACTGATAGTATTAAAAATATTGCCCAAGTACAATGGGAAGATAACACCATTATGTCTAACGAATGGCAAAACAAACTAGAAAAGACTGATTTAAGAGTAAGCTTAAAAAGAGTATTAGATAGAGGTGTTAATATCGCAGAAGGAAGTACCATTAATTATTATGTTATTATAGAAAACATGACAAATCAGAAACAAGAAAATGTAATGGTAAGACCAGTTATTCCAGAAGGAACTGAAATTGAAAGTCTAATTGTGAAACAATATGAAAATAATGAACCAGTTGATGAGAAATGGCTAGAACAACTAGAAGGTGATATTTCAATTGGTGATATAAAAGAAAATGGAGTAGTAGTTTTAGAAATAATATTAAAGATTAACAAAATAGAAACAGCTAATAATCAAATAGGTGTAGTGACATTAGCAAAAACACAAAATCAAGATTGGTGTAGATCTAATATATATATGACAGAAGTTCAAAGATTTGATGTGTCAATGAATATGATTTCTAATAGTCAGTCTGAAATTATAAAAGAAGATGATATGTTTGAATATACGATAGAAATTCAAAATAATTCTTCATCAGAAACAACAATGATTTTACTTGATCAAGTTCCAGAAATATTAGATATAATGTATATCAAGAAAAATGGAGAAATTGTACAAGAACGTATAGAAAACGAAGAGGAAATACAACCAATACCAAATGAAATAGAAGAAGAAATTACTTTAAATACAAAAGAAAAAATGATATATACTATTGGTGTTAGAGTTAAGGATAAAGGAGAAGAGGAAATTTCAAGTGTTATTAATAAAGCTATATTACTTGTGAATGGAGCAGAAAGAGCAACTGCACAAGTAGAACATCAGTATGATAAGGAAGATGAGGCTGGAAATAAAATTTACTCTATTAGAGGAACTGTATGGGAAGATATTGATAAAAATGGTAAAAGAACTAGTGAAGAACCACTTCTAGAAGGTATTAGAGTTTTATTATTAGATGTGAATACTGGTAAAATTGTTAAAGATGAAGACGGAAATGAAAGAATTACAATTACAAATAATCAGGGACTTTATGAATTTTATGGTGTACATAGTGGAAGATATATGCCAATATTCGAATATGACACAACAAAATACGAATTGTCGCCATATCGTGCAGAAGATGTTGAGGAAACCGAAAATTCAGATGTAATTGCTAAAGAATTAGAAATTAAAGGACAAAGAAAAATATATGCTGTTACTGAAATTATTAATGTTGAAAATAGTGATATTAATGATATTGATATGGGATTGATTAAATTAGAGATATTCAACATGTCCTTAGATAAAAGTATTCAAAAAGTTATTGTGCAATACGATAAGGGGATAGAAACTTATCAATACCAAAATACTGATTTTGCAAAAATAGAATTGGATTCTAAACAAATGGAAGGAGCAAATCTAGTTGTTGAATATCAGATTAAAGTGAAAAATGTTGGAGAAGTAGCTGGTTATGCAAAAAATATAGTAGACGAATTACCAAAAGGATTGAATTTTAGTTCTACTTTAAATCCAGATTGGTATTTGATAAGCAACCAATTATATTATGAAGGTTTTGCAAACCAAAAAATAAATCCAGGAGAGGAAAAAGTAATTTCTTTGGTTTTAACTCGAACTATGACAGAAGAATCAACAGGTACTATAGTCAATAAGGCAGAATTACTAGAAGCTTGTAATGAAACTGGATTAGGAGAAGTGGGAGAACAACAGGATAATAAAGATCAAGCAAATTTAGTTATTGGTATTAAAACAGGAAGTATTTATTTATATATTGGATTAAGTATTTTTATAGCTTGTATTTTTATCATAGGTATATATTTTATTATTAAAAAGGTATTAATTTAAAATGGAAGGAGGGGAAATAGTGAAAAAGATATATAAATATTTATTATTAGGTATTATATTTATAGTAGCTATATTAGTTTTGCAAACAAAATCTTTTGCTGATGATTATACATCTAATATAAATTCATACAGATTAGGACAAACTCTGTATATTAATGACTTTTCACCTAATAGAAATTTAATATGTACTAATTCTGAGCAAA
>CALVKI010000094.1 GCA_944332635.1 uncultured Bacilli bacterium | reverse complement strand
CGTTTACGGGTAAGTAAGAGTGACAAGGGCAATTGGCAGACTAAAAAGCTACCAAATGGTAGCTGCCAGTGTCAAGCCTTATAGGCTTCAGAGAAAAACCACCCTTTTTAAGGGTGGATTTTTACTTGTTTATCAATATAAATAAAATATTATAAAACTATAGTATTTTTTTTTGTTTTGTGGTATAATTGGGAGCGACGTAAAGAGGTGTAATGTATGAAAAAAAGAAATATAGCAATTATAGCGCATGTTGATCATGGAAAAACTACATTGGTTGATGGTATTTTAAAACATTCTGGAATGTTTCGTGATAATGAAGATGTTTCTAATGTATCTATGGATTCTAATGCATTAGAAAGAGAACGTGGTATTACTATTTTAGCTAAAACTACAGCGTTAGATTATAAAGGGGTACGTATTAATATTTTAGATACTCCGGGACATGCTGATTTTGGTGGAGAAGTAGAACGTATCATGAATATGGTTGATGGAGTTATTTTGGTAGTAGATGCTTATGAAGGTGCTATGCCACAAACTCGTTTTGTATTAAAAAAGGCATTTGAAGCTCATGTTAAGCCAATTGTTGTTGTTAATAAAGTAGATAAACCTAGTGCTAGATGTAGTCAAGTTGTTGATGAGGTGTTAGATTTATTTATTGAACTTGGTGCAGATGATAGTCAACTTGAATTTAAGGTTATTTATGCTTCAGCATTAAATTGTACATGTTCTTATAGTGATGATTTAAGTACGCAAACTGAAGGATTCGGAGAAATTCTTGATACTATTTTAAACGAAATTCCAGAACCTACAGGTGATAGTACTAAACCTTTACAATTCCAACCTGCATTACTTGATTATAATGAATTTGTCGGAAGAATTGGTATTGGTCGTGTTCATAATGGTACAATCAAGACTGGTGAGATGGTAACTTGTTGTCGTTTAGATGGTACAACAAAACAGTTTAGAATTCAAAAACTATTTGGTTTCTATGGTTATAAACGTGTAGAAATAGAAGAAGCAGAAGCAGGAGATATTGTGGCTGTTGCTGGGCTTGCTGATATTTCAGTTGGTGAAACTTTATGTAATACTTCTGATATTTTACCTTTACCTTTGTTACATATTGATGAACCAACTTTACAAATGACTTTTGGAGCTAACTCTTCTCCTTTTGTTGGAAGAGATGGAAAAATTGTTACTGCACGTAAGATTGAAGAACGTTTAATGAGAGAGACACAAAGAGATGTTAGTTTAAAGGTTGAACCATTTACTAATGATAGTTTTGTTGTTAGTGGTCGTGGAGAATTACATTTGAGTATTTTAATTGAAAATATGCGCCGTGAAGGTTTTGAACTTGAAGTTTCTAAGCCTAAAGTTATTATTAAAGAAAAAGATGGGGTTAAGTACGAACCATATGAGGAATTACAAATTGATGTACCTGATGATTCTGTTGGTGCTGTTATTGAGCAATTAGGACTTCGTGGTGCTAAAATGGAGAATATGGTTAATATTAATGGACAAACACGTCTTTTATATACTATTCCTTCACGTGGTTTAATTGGTTTTTCCACTGACTTTATGACATTAACTAAAGGTTATGGTATTATGTCTCATAGTTTTAAAGAATATATGCCATATGAAAATGTTGATGTAGGGGAAAGAAAACTTGGAGTTTTAGTTTCTATGGAAAATGGTTCTTCTACAGCTTATTCTATTGGAAATCTAGAAGATCGTGGAGTTATGTTTATTGAACCAGGTACAGAAGTATATGAAGGTATGATAGTTGGAGAATGTAATCGTGATAATGATTTAGCAGTTAATGTTGTTAAAGGTAAACAGTTAACTAATACTCGTGCTGCTGGTAGTGATCATACTGTAGTATTAAAGCGTCCTCGTCCAATTACATTGGAATATGCACTTGATTATATTAACTCTGATGAGTTAGTAGAAGTTACTCCAAACTTTATTCGTTTGAGAAAAAGAATATTAAATACAGAAGAACGTAAGAAGTTTGATGCTAAAAATAAGAAAAGTAATTAAAAAATAGCTAGAAATAGCTATTTTTGTTTGCTATTTTTTCTTGTTTCTACTATAATGAGAATAGTAGAGGGTGATAAACATGAGACATAGAAAATCAAAAGAAGAACTAGAAGAGTTAACAAGAACTCAAGTGCTTAATTTACAAGAGTTAGAGAAGGCCGCAAAATATGAAAAAAGAACAAGTAGAAAACCAGCAGCTATTTTAGCAGTCATTGGTGTTTTTTCTATTTCCCTTGGTTTATGTTATCCTAGTGTTAATAATATGTTAAGTAGTCGTAGTGTAGAAGATAAGCCTATTGTTTCAGAAAAAAGACAAGAAGATGTTGAAGCAGCAAGTACAGTTAATCCTCTTAGTTTATCTTGTACTTTAAGTCAAACTAATCCAACTGATGCTACTTTGGTGAATACTACTTATAATTTTCAATTTTTAGATACTGGTACTTTGAAATATTACGAAAAAGTGATGGATATTTCTGTTGGTACTCCAGTTGCACAAACACCAACTAGTATTATTACTTTAGATAGTTCACTTGCTAATTTGGTGCAAACTCCAGTTACTGGATATTTATTAGAAAAGACTCCTAGAGCAAGTACTTCTCCTAATGTTGTTGATGGTTATACAGCTAAATTAGCTGTTGATTTTACACAATTTAACCCTACAACATTAACTACACTTCATACTACTAATACTTTTGCTAATGTTGAATTTAATTCTCAAGATACAAAGGATACTATTAGTGCTAGACTTATTAGTGGTGGATATACTTGTGAATAAAGCATCTCTTATGAGATGTTTTTTTGTAAGATAATTTGTCAAATTATCTGTAAAAAAAAACTGCTATTAAGCAGCTTTAACATTTTTTAATAATTCTCTTTTTTCTTTAGTTGAGATTCTAACTTTTTTTCCGTCATCAAGTCTTACAACTTGTAAGTTTAATTTTTGTCTCTTTTTAGTAGCTCTTAAAGAGTGAGATCTTAAATTTTTAACATTTCCAGTTCTATTTGATACATTAGTTGCCATTATAATCCTCCTTTGCTCTTTTTCTTTCTGCTTAATAACTTTAACACAAAAAGTGATATAAGTCAAATAAAATCTTTTCTTTGGTGTTTTTTCTATTACTTATTTATTTTCGATTTTTATCTTTTATATTTTATGATAGAATAAATACGAGGAGGTTTTATATGTATATACCATTATATAATAAGAGTAATTATTCATTGCTTTCTAGTATGTTAACTATTGATGATTTAGTTTCTTTTGCGGTAAATCATAAAATCTCTAGTATGGCACTTAGTGATGATTCTATGTATGGGGTGATGGAGTTTATTAAAAAGTGTCAAAAAGAAAATATTAAGCCAATTATTGGTCTTACTATTACATTAGAAGAATTTGTTATTGTTTTATATTGTAAAAATTATAGTGGATATAAAAATTTAATTAAGCTTTCTACTATTCAAAATGAAAGAGTAGTAACTATTACTGATTTAAAAAGTTTTTCTTCAGATATTATTGGTGTATTACCTTTTGATTATCGAAATAAATATTTGCTGGTTAAAGAAATTTATTCAGATTTATATTTAGGTTATGCTAATAAAAATCAAGAAAGGGAGTTATTGTTAGAAACTAAGGATATAATATTTTTCCCTTTATCTTTATACTTAAATAAAGAAGATGGTGATTATCTTTCTTATTTATATAAAATTCGGGATGGAAAGACTGTCAGTGATGAAATTAATTATGATATTTTAAATCATGAGTTAGAAATTTCTAATTTGTTAGAACTTACTGATAATATTGGGCTTTTAAATACTATTAAAATTAGTGATGCTTGTAATTTAGAATTCCCTAATGCAGAACTTTTACTTCCAATTTATGATTGTGAAAATGCTAGTCAATATTTGTTTGAGTTAGCTAAAGCTGGTTTAAATCGTAGGCTTAATGGTGAGGTTAATGATAATTATCGTAATCGTCTTAGTTATGAATTGAAAATTATAGATGAAATGGGTTTTTCTAATTATTTTTTAGTAGTATATGATTTTATTAAATATGCGAAACAGCATGATATCTTAGTTGGTCCTGGAAGAGGTAGTGCTGCTGGTTCCTTAGTGTCTTATTGTTTAGGAATTACTGAAATTGATCCTTTAAAGTATGATTTGTTGTTTGAACGTTTTTTAAATCCAGAACGTAAAACTATGCCTGATATAGATACTGATTTTCCTGATGATAAAAGAGATGAAGTTATAGATTATGTTGTTTCTAAATATGGTAAAAAGAGAGTGGCTGGCATTGTTACTTTTGGTACTATGGGAGCAAAACAAGTAATTCGTGATGTTAGTCGAGTTTTAAATATTCCAACTTATAAAGTTGATGGTTTAAATAAATTTATTCCAGCTTTTACTAAAGATAAACTAAGAGACTTTTATAATAATAATCCATCTTTTAAAGCTAGGATAGATAGTGATTTATTACTTAGTAAAATGTTTAAAGTGGCTTTAAGATTAGAAGGTTTTCCAAGACATACTTCGTCTCATGCAGCTGGTATTGTTATGTGTCAAAAAGACTTGGATGAGGTTTTACCATTAACTGTTAGTGAAGGTATGTATTTAACAAGTTATTCTATGGAGTATTTGGAAGATTTGGGACTTCTAAAGATGGATTTTTTAGGTCTTAAGAATTTAACAATTATTCATAATATTTTAAAAGATATTGATAATACGTTAGGGGAGAAGATTAATTTTAATCAGATTCCATTAGATGATAAAGATGCTCTTCATATTTTTGAAATAGCTAATACAAGTGGAATATTTCAATTTGAATCTGTTGGTATGCGAAATTTTTTACGTAATTTACGACCTAATCAGTTTGAGGATATTTTTGCTGCTATAGCTTTATTTAGGCCTGGTCCAGCTATTAATATTGATTCTTATATTAGAAGAAAGCATGGTGAAGAAGAAATTACTTATTTGGATCCTTGCTTGGAACCGATTTTAAAAAATACATATGGTATTATAATTTATCAAGAGCAAATTATGCAGGTTGCTAGTAGTTTTGCAGGTTATAGTTTGGGAGAAGCTGATATTTTACGTCGTGCTATGAGTAAAAAGAAAGTTGATTTGTTAAAGAATGAAGAAGAAAAATTTATTCATAAGAGTTTAGAACGTGGTCATAGTTATGAGGTGTCTAAAAAAATATTTGATTTGATACTTAATTTTGCAGGTTATGGATTTAATCGTTCTCATTCTGTTGCTTATTCTTTAATTGCTTATAAGATGGCGTATTTAAAGAGTCATTATAAGACTATCTTTTTTGCTAATCTTTTAAGTAATGTAATAGGAAGTGAAGCAAAAACACATGAATATATTATGGAGGCTCGTGCCAATAAATTGGAAATTTTAAAACCTTCTATTAATTTTAGTGGAATTAGATATATTGTTAAAGATAATAAGATAGTTTATCCTATTTCAAATATTAAGTCTATTGGTCTTGTTGTTGCGAATAGTATTATGAAAGCAAGAGAAGAGGGCGAGTTTGTAAGTATTTATGATGCTTTTAGTCGACTTTATATTGCTGGTGTTGGAAAGAAAAATTTAGAAACATTGATTTATGCTGATGTTTTTCATGAGTTTTCTTATAATATTGCAACTCTAATTTATAATTTGGATAGTTTATTTAATTATGCTGAACTTACAAAAGATATAGATCCATCTTTAGTAATACAACCTGATATTGAAGAACAAAAGGAATATGAGGATAGTTATTTATTAGATAAGGAAAAGTCTGTTTTTGGTTTTTATTTATCTAGTCATCCAACTTTAATGTATAAAAAAGATAATCCATATACCATATCTTTAAATGAAGTATCTAGTCATTTTTCTAAGAGTATAGATTGTTTGATTTTAGTGGATAAGATTAAAGTAATTAATACTAAAAAAGGCGATAAGATGGCTTTTATTACTGGTAGTGATGAAACCGCTACCATGGATTTTACTTTGTTTCCTAAAGTGTATCGTATGTATCAAGCGATTGAAAAAGGTGATTTATTAAAAATCAGAGGAAATGTTGAAAAAAGACTTGATCAATATCAAGTTATTGTTCAAAAAATTAAGTATTTAAAAGAAAGGGGTGACGACGATGATAAAGAAAAATAAACTAAGTAAACAATTAATAAAGAATAGAGAAAAGGTATATAGTGTGGCTTGTGTTTTGTTGATTGTTGATCAATTGGTTAAATTATTTATTCGTTCTAAGATGTCTTTGATGGATGAAATTATTATTATTCCTCATTTCTTTTCTTTATACTATATTGAAAATACAGGTGCAGCATTTAGTTTGTTTAGTGGAGCAACTATCATTCTTATCGTACTTAGTGTATTGGTTTTAGCTTTTCTACACTTTTATGTGCTTTCAGATGAAGTTATGACTAAATGGAAAAAGGTTGGACTTGGTATTGTTATTGGG
>CALVKI010000093.1 GCA_944332635.1 uncultured Bacilli bacterium | reverse complement strand
TCCTCCTAGATTTGATTGTGAAAACTGTACTGGAAAAATGGTTCCTATCTACTATGTTGGTGCTAACGGTAAAATTTTTGAATATAAAAAATAAGGTTTGTTATTAGTAAATACCAGCCATGTTTTACATGCCTGGTATTTTTTTATTGTTCTTTTTTTATTATTTTTCTATAGTTTGAACTTTCCTATAAGATAAAAAAAGACAAATAAGTAAATTAATATACCTATTTGTCAATTAACCACTTTTAATAAAAAAGAGTATTTTTAGGGTCTTAATATCTAAAAACACTCTAATTTTGACCATTAATCTCCACTTTTATAAAAATTAAATTGTTAGTATTTTAAAAAAGTAGTTTGTAAACAGTCTGAAAAATTAAGTACTCCTTAATACTTTTTTAATTACCTTCATGAATTTTATCAATAATTTTTTCTATATGCTCTCCATACTCAATAGAAGTATCATATATAAATTTTAATTCTGGGGTATGCCGAATATCAATACGTTCAGCAAGCTTACTTCGAATAAAAGAACTGGCGCCTTCTAAAGCCTCTAAAATAGCTAGTTTTTTTTCTTCTTCTAACACTGTAAAATATACCTTACAATAACTATAATCACTACTTGTATCACAACCAGTAATAGTTACAAACTTTAAATCTTCATCTCTAACTTCTTCCATTAAGATAATACTTATTTCTTGCTGAATTAAATGATTAAGTCTCTCTAACTTTATATTTGCCATAACAGTTACCTCCTTTTTGAAATTATTTATATAAAAGCTTCTTTTCCATCACCAATCTCAAGATTAAAATTAATTGTAAAAACATCTTGCAAACATACATAATAAAAACTTAATGTATCAATAAAACATGGCACCACAAGATACTGATAAAAGAATTAGAATAATGTTGAACAAAAACTAATTAATGATAACCCTATAGAACAATCAAATATTTTTAATATCTACACCTGTTTCTTCTTCTAATTCTATATTTGCAACATCCAATAACATTTTTAATTTTAAATTTAAAATATAACTACTTGGCTATAACAATTTTCTTAATATTGATCATACACAAATAATACTATATAGTTTTTAAAATCAGTTGTATAAGCACACCGCATATTATCTTCTTACATTCATAATTATCGTTTAATTTCTACTAAATCATAAATTTCAATGATATCTCCTTCTTTATAATCCTGACAATTTTCTAAAGTAATACCACAGTCCATACCTTTAGTTACTTCTTTAACTTGGTCTTTTTCATGTTGTAATGTCTTAACAGATCCGTTATATACAACCACATCGTCACGAATAATACGTGCTTTTTCATTACTTCTAACAACACCAGTAATAACATGACAACCTGCGATTAAACCAACCTTAGAAAACTTAAACAATTGACGAATTTCAAGCTTACCTGTAACTTTTTCCTCATATTCAGGATCTAACATACCTTTCATGGCATCTTCCATATCTTCTACCACTTTATAAATAATATCATAAGCTCTAATTTCAACACCATATTCTTTAGCATCATCTTGAGCTTGAGCATTAGCACGAACATTAAAACCAATAATAATAGCATCACTAGCACGTGCAAGAACAATGTCACTTTCCGTAATACCACCAACAGCACCACGAATAACATTAATTCTTACACCTTCAACATCAATCTTTTCTAAAGCTCCTCGAACAGCTTCTAAACTTCCATTTACATCAGCTTTTAAAACAACATTAATTTCTTTAATTCCTTCCTGAATACGTCCAAATAAATCTTCTAAAGACATACCACTAAAGTTAGTATCTTTTTCACGTGCACGTAAACTTCTTTCTTCTGCAATATGTTTAGCCTGCTTTTCTAATTCAAAAGCCATAAATTTATCTCCTGCATTAGGTACATCACTAAGCCCAGTAACCTCTACAGGAGTAGATGGTAATGCTTCAACTATATTTTGACCTAAATCATTTTTTAAAGTACGAACTTTCCCGTAAATAGTACCTACAACAATAGGATCACCTAAACGTAAAGTACCATTTTGAATAAGTAAAGTAGCTACTGATCCAACTCTACTATTCTTTTTAGATTCTACTACTACCCCACTAGCATAACGAGATGGATTTGCCTTATATTCTTGCATTTCTGCGACCAACAAAATATTTTCAAGAAGTTCAGGAACACCTTCACCAGTAGCAGCCGAGATTTTATTAACAATAATATCGCCACCCCACTCTTCAGGTGTAAGACCATTTTCAACAAGTCCCGTCATAACTCGTTCAATATTAGCCTCTGGTTTATCAATCTTGTTGATTGCAACAATAATTGGTACCCCTGCAGCTTTTGCATGATCAATAGCTTCTTTTGTCTGAGGCATAACCCCATCATCCGCTGCTACAATAATAATAACAATATCTGTAATTGACGCACCACGTGCTCTCATTTCAGTAAATGCTGCATGCCCTGGAGTATCGATAAATGTAATTTTTTTACCATTACATGTAACAGAATAAGCACCAATTGCTTGCGTAATTCCACCAGCTTCTCCTAAAGCAACATTACTTTTACGAATCATATCTAGCAAAGTTGTTTTACCATGATCAACATGACCCATAATAGTAACAACTGGAGGACGTTCTACTAAATCTTCTTCCTTATCTTCAATCTCAAAACTTTCAAAATTAGAAATATCCGCAGTTTCCTCTTTTTTCAAAATCTTATTATAATCTGCAACTAAAATTTCAGCAGTTTCAAAATCAATAGACTGATTTATATTAGCCATAACACCAAGTCCCATTAATTTTTTTACTAACTCAACAGCTTGAATATTTAATAAATTAGCTAATTCTCCAACAGACATTCCCTCTTTATATAAAACAACACTATCATCCTGAGTAGCTTCATTCTTTTGTAATTTTTCACGATGCTTATATATTTTTTTTCTTTCTTTAAAGAATTCTGCTTTCTTATTATCAGCTTTTTTTTGTGATCTAGGTTTTACCTTTTCAAAAGAAGTAGAATTATCCAAATCTATTTTTGTATTTAAAGCAAGCTCTTCTGCTTTATCCATAACTTCCTCATCATACAATTTTGACTCTATCTCTTCTATATCTCCCTCAATATAATCCTCTTGATCTTGTAATTCATTATCAAGCAAAATAATATCTGTTTCATCCAAAGGTGTTGTTTCATCTTTATAATCTATGCCAATCTTATCACATAACCTTTTAATTTCTTCTACTGTTTTTCCAACATCTAATGCATAATCCTCGATATTCATCATTTTACTTCACCTCCACTATTTTTCAATATTTTTTCTTATATCATTATATACACTCTCTTCTATACTACATTCTAAATGACGTTCCAAAATTTTCTTTCTTTGTGCTTGTTCTAAAACCTGAAGATCTCTTTTAATATATGCTCCTCGACCATTCATCTTTCCAGTTTCATCAACAAGAACCTCACCATCCGGAGTACGAACAATGCGAAGTAAATCTTTTTTAGGCAACTTTTCCCTTGTAATAACACAAGTTCTTAAAGGTATTTTCTTTACTTTCATAATTCCTCCTTAATAATAATTATCTAAAATTAATTCCAGCCTCTTTTGCTTGATCCGTAGTTTTAATATCAATTTTATAATGAGTAAGCTTACTAGCAAGGCGAGCATTTTGTCCTTTTTTACCAATTGCCAATGAAAAATTATCACCATCTGCAATAACCATTGCCTCTTGCTTCTTAGGATCAGTAATCGCAACTGTTAAATCTTTAGCTGGACTTAAAGCATTCTCAATAAATACAGCTGGATCTTTATCATATTTTACGACATCTAATTTTTCCCCATGCAACTCTTCAATAATACGAGCAATTCTACTTCCCTTTTCACCAATACATGCACCAATCGGATCAATATTAGAATATTCAGAATAAACCGCCACTTTGCTTCTATTCCCAGCATCTCTAGCAACACTGTATAACATAATTGTTCCATCTGCTAACTCTGGAATTTCCAGTTCAAAAAGTCTCTTAACAAATCCATAATGACTACGACTTAATAAAATAAGCAAGTTTTTACCAGTATTATCAACTTTAGTAACATACACTTTGATTTGAGACCCCATTTCAATCTTTTCACCAGGAATAATATCCTTTTTAGGCAAGATACCATTAGTACGACCTAAGTCAATAAAGTAATTATCTGTATCTTCTAAAGCAACAGTACCAATTAAAAGTTCATCTTGTTTATCACCAAACTCCTCCATAATACTATTTCTTTCAGCCTCACGAATCTTTTGAATTACAACTTGTTTTGCTGTAGAAGTTGCGACTCTGCCAAAATCTTTCGGAGTAACTTCCTTATCAATGGTATCACCAACCTCTAATGTCTTATCTAATTTTTTAGCATCACTTATTTTTATTTCAATATCAGGATTAAAATAACTATATTCCTCTGGTTGTTCATCTTCTTCCATATCATCATCATCTGTATAATGTTCAAATAGATAATCTTCATATTCCTCTTTAGTCATCTTATCATCTGGAACAACTGTCAAATAAGAATAAACTTTTATTTCACCTGATGTACGATCAAATAATACTTTTACATTAGTTTTAGAGTTAAAATTCTTTTTATAGGCTGAAGTAAGTGCTAACTCCATTGCATCATACACAACATTTGGATCAATATTTTTTTCTTTTACTATATTATCCAAAGCTTTTAAAAACTCTTTTCCGTTCATTTTAATTTTCTCCCTTCTCTTTAGAATAAATATCAACCTCATAAATATCATCATCTAATATTTGATTTTGATCAATAATTTTATTGATTATTCTAGAAGCCTCCGTAATCAATTTTAAATCAATCATTTCTTCACTATCCAAAACAATATTTAAGATTTTTTTTCCTTCTTCAGTAGAAATAAACACATCATCTACAAAAACATTTAAACTTTGTATTTGATTATCCACCAAATTACTAATTTTTTCTTTCATACTTCACCTCCTAGAAACAATAAAAGTGGGATTTTTTCTTTCCCACTCCTTTCTACGTACAGTATAGCATACTTTTTATAAAATACCAACAAATATCTTTAATTTTATTTTTTTTTATGCTATCATTTAATAAGGTGATAGTATGAATAAATTTAAAGAATTTGTAAATTTGAAAGGTTTAATATTAGCAATTATAACATTTTTAATATTCTATTTTAGTAGTTATTTACAATTAATACCAATTATTGTATTAAATATAGATATTAAAAACATAACCCAATCACAAAATGTAATGTTATCTACTTTTTCTAACGTACTTCTATTATTAATTCTATTTCTGATTTTTAGAAAAGATATCATTAAAGAATGGAAAAAATTTAAAAGTAGTTTTTTAGAGAACATAGATATCGGAATAAAATTTTGGTTAGTTGGGCTTACTATTATGATGATTTCTAATATAATAATCAACATTGTAATGAATTTAGGACAAGCTGCTAACGAACAAGCGGTACAACAAATGATATCCGCTCTACCTTGGCTAATGTTTATAAATGCAGGATTAATTGCTCCGTGTACCGAAGAATTAATATTTAGAAAAAGTTTCAAAAAAGCTTTTCCAAATAAATGGCTATTTATTTTTAGTTCAGCATTAATATTTGGATCACTTCATGTAGTAACCAGCATGACTTCACCAATAGAATTACTATATATCATTCCATATGGAGCTTTAGGTGGAGCATTTGCCTATATGTACCAAAAAACCAATACAGTTTTCACATCTATATCAATGCACATGTTACATAATTCAGCACTAATATTATTATCTATATTGGTATAAATAAAAGTACATACCCGTAAAGGAGTTTAAACTATAGCAAGTGAAAAAAATATAAAAAAATATTAAATGATAATATTTCATATTTTGGTGAAAATGAAGTTATATATATGACTGTAAAAAAAGTGACAAATTAGACCTTATTCCAAGTTTTATTATCAATGAACATCTTGGATTTTTAAAATTTATTAAAGTGAAAAAATCTTTTGAGATGGAATGCCAATATTGTGATGGTCCATCATTTCCAATTAGAACCTCTCAAGATGATTAGATTTATTCTCAATGTGATAATTTAATAACGATCACATTTTTTGTTTATAAAATCTAACGCACTTTCCTTATAAAAAAAAATCTCCCAAAACGGAAGATTTTTTACTCTACTTCTATACCACGCTTTATATTGATATCAATAAACACTAGTAAAAAACAAATAACTCCTTGAATAATAAGAGTTGAAAAATAAGATACCCAATAATTATCAAACACCAATAAATTCATATAAATTAAAGTATAAAATAAATAATTAACAACAAATGCAAATAAATAAGTCAAATAAAGCAAAACAAATGATCCACTAGTATTAATTAAAATATACTCATAAATAGTTAGATTTACCAATTGACTAATAACATATCCACAAAAGCCACCACAAATACTATAAAAACTAAAATGTTGTCCTATCACAAAACTCATCATAAGACTAAATACAACCATAGAAACACCAGAAACTGAAATTCCAATTATCGATTTAGCATAACCATACTTCTTAGTAATATAATTAGTTATAAAATAAATAATTGGTAATATAAAAATAGAATATGTTAAAGTCACATTATCAAATGTAAATGTATAATGTTTTAATGATTGAGCAAGAATAACAACGGTTGATAGTAACAATACATAAACCCACCATCCTTCTTTCTCAACCTCCAATACTTCTTCTATATTTTTCTTATTAATCGCATACATTCTTGGTATTCTTTTTCCACCTGATTTTACCTTTTTCAAAACTTCATTTGTCATACAATCTACCCTTTCTATTATAAAACAATTTTATCATAAGAATAAAATTAAGAGAAGTATCTAATTAAATTTTTTTCATAATATAAAAAACAATAGTTTTATATTATAATAAATAGTAGAAAGAAGTGAAAATATGGAAATAAAAAAGATAAAAAAAGAAATTAAAAAAAATTTATCACCCTTCAGATATAATCATTCAATAAGAGTTGCTAAAATAGCAAAAAAACTAGCAAAACACTATAAATTAGACCAAAATAAAGCTTATTTAACTGGATTATTACATGATATTGCAAAAGAATTATCAGAAGAAGAAAATGCATACTGGATAAAAAAATACAATTTACCAAAAAAACTTCTAGAAGAAAAATATAAAAATATAAAGCATGCTGATATTGGAGCTATTATTGCAAAAGAAAAATATCATTCAGATAATGATATTTATAATGCTATAAAATATCATACAATAGGAAATAAAGAAATGAATATGTTAGCAAAAATTATTTATATTGCAGATAAGATAGGAAGAACAAAAATACCAGAAGAGTTAAAACCAGTAAAAAAATTAGCCTATCAAGATATTAATAAAGCACTTCTATACTGCATAGAAAAGCAAGAATTAAAATTACAAGAAAAAGGAATCAAGTTACATCAAGATACAAAAGAACTAAAAGATTTACTAAGAAACAATAAAAGAAATCAAGAAGATTTTTTTTAATTAATATAAGCAATAATTAATTTGTGTTCAAAACATTGTACATAACTTGTATAGCAGAAAAATATAACATTTTACTAACAATAACATATTATCTTTCCTAGTAGAAACCTCAACCAAATCTATAATACTATGCTAATTATCTTTGAAAATAAATAAAGAAAGAATATCATCATAATTAAAATCGCTACACAATAAGAATTTATTATTCTCATTATAAATATTTATAAATATACTATCAATATTATAAAAAATATTTAATTAATATGATGGAATTTTCTCAAATACATAAAAAGATAAATACACTGACCTGTTAAAATTTCATAACCATTATTAGTACAACTTATAAATTACTTTATTATGAGAATAATAAGTAACATTTCATCTTTAGAATAAATAAAATTAGATTATTCAACAAAATATATCTAATATTTGAAATTTGTATTTTTACAAATATAATCAGCAATTGGTAGTAAATATTCAGACTTTATAATAGCATCTTGCAGACAAATAACATCAATATCTTTTATTAAATCCTACCAACAATATACTCATAAAAATCTAAACTTAATTTTCCATCATCACATCCTTCTGCTTCTCAACATTGCAAGTAGCTATCTTCCAATATTAAAATTAAAACTACCACCTATCACTAGATGCAGATATGAATCAATATGAATCAATATGAATCGGATAACATACAAGTTGCAACCTTTGTTCTCTTTCTAAAAATATTAGATATGAATTGTTGTTAAATTTCAATGACAACATTGTAAAGAAATGTAAAATATAGTATAGTTTTATTAAATTATTTGGAGGTGCATGATGAATATTAAAGTAATAATTGATTTCGAAATTATTGGTAATTATAAAAAAGATCAAAAAGATTTTTACGAAAATCTAGAGATATTAAAAAAAATATCTCAAATATACCAAACTGATTTATTTATATCACCAAATGACATAAAAATATTTAACTCTTTAAATGTTAATAATATAAATATATATTTAAAAGAAAACAAAAAAGATGAAGAACATCTAGTAGAAGTTAGTGATAAATACGATTGGATATTATACTTTAAAAGTGGAACAAAAGAAGTATTATGTGAAGGAAATATTATTTATTCGCCTATCAAGCTAAAAGGAAATATTGATAATTTTAAAAATATTAGTTTTACAGAACATGCTAAAAACAAAAAATATTACCACGATTTTTCGAACTATTATATGGAAACATTGGCTAATGATACAAAAAAAGAGGCACAATTTTTAATTGATATTTTTAAAAAGTATCTAAATAAAGATACCGGGAAAGTAATAGATTGCTGTTGTGGAGTTGGTAGGCATGCTTATCTGTTAGCTAAAGATGGTTTTAAGGTTACTGGAATAGATATATCATCAGACCAAATTGCTAATGCAGAAAAAATTCACAATCATTCAAATATTGATTATAAAATTATGGATATTAGAGATTTTGATTTAATTGATAAAGATTATGAAATGTCTTATTGTATGTGGACCACGTATAATTATTTATCCTTAGATAAAGATTTAAAAAAGTTTATTAAATCTAATTATAATCATCAAAAAAAAGGTTCTATTTTAGTTTTGGATAGTAAAAATATTCCTAGATTAGATGCACATAGAATGTATCATAGATATACAGAAAAAGATAAATTTAAAATGGATATTTTAATCAATAAATATGTATTTAATAATATTCAAAATTCACAATATTTTCTTTTTATAAATGATAATGGTTATAAGAAGTTCTTTTATGATGATGAATTTGTAAGATTTTATACAATAAATGAATTGAAAAAGATAATAGGCGACTATTATGAAATAATAGATATTTATGGTAATTTTGATATGGAGAAATATAATGATAAAACAAGTAATAGATTTATTACAGTTTTGAAAAGAATATAATTTAAGGAGATTGGAGAATTCTCCATAATAGAATTTATATAGAATCACAAGTTCAGTGCTAGCTAGACAATCAAATTACTCCCACACTAGACAAAATATAAAAAGAGGATTAAATTATGTTTATAATTTTTCCTCTTTTTTGATAATTAGTTATATAAAAAATTTATTCAATATAATTTCTTTAGCCATATTTTTGTAATTTTCCATTAATATTTGTAATCTATCTGCGCTATTTTTACTTACTGAAATAAGATAATTAATAAGTTCAATAGTCATTAACAGTATACTTTCTTATTTTTTTCAAATTTCATTTCTTTATTTCGTATCTTTTTTAGGTACTAATATTAATATATCTTTTAATTTATTCTCTTCAATATAAAGACAACTAATAATATCATCAACATATAAATTTTCTCTCGATTTTGATATAAAATATTCTAAAATTTCGTTTGAATATTTATTTGATTTCATTTTTTAATAGATAAAACATCATAATCTAGTTCTATATTTTTTAGTTTTTCTTTGTTAATTTCTTTATAAAATTTGATGTCAATATTATTGTTTTCCATAATTTTATTAAGCTATTTTATATATTCTTTACTGTTTTTTGCTATGAATTCATCTATAAATTTTATATTTTTAATATCAATATTATAATTTTTATCACTAATTATTTCTATTTGTAATATAAGTCTATGAATTAAATCTCTTTTTAACTTTCTTATTAGTAAATCATAAAGAAAAGCAAAATCTACATTTTTAATATTTATAAAAATCAGATTATCATTTTCTTCAATACAATCTAGTTTTTAACAAATTCCATTATTTTAAGGTTAGGATTAAATTCTTCTATAGAAATTCAAACATAAAAAATGTCCTCCTTCCTGTGATAAGAGAACATTAAAGTTTAATATTTATATAAAATTAAAACTTACGAACTTTTATAGTCCGTAAGTTGTACTCAAATGGAGCGGATGAGGGAAATCGAATCCCCGTCACAGCCTTGGCAAGGCCGTATTCTAACCACTAAACTACATCCGCATATGGAGGGGCCTACC
>CALVKI010000092.1 GCA_944332635.1 uncultured Bacilli bacterium | reverse complement strand
TGTATAAGATTGAAGGAGAAGATTTATATTTAATTGGTACTAGTGAACATTCTATGATTGGTAAGTTTAAAGATCAAATTATTAAAGATACTGAACTTCCTATCCATATGACAAGTTATTCTCCTTGTTTCCGTAAAGAAGGTGGTTCTCATGGATTAGAAGAAAGAGGACTTTATCGTGTTCATCAATTTGAAAAACAAGAAATGATTGTTATCTGTGAACCAGAAGAATCTATGGATTGGTATGAAAAGATGTGGAAGTTAACAGTAGACTTCTTTAGAAGTTTGGATATCCCAGTAAGACAACTTGAATGTTGTAGTGGGGATTTAGCTGATTTAAAAGTAAAGTCTTGTGATATTGAAGCTTGGAGTCCAAGACAAAAGAAATATTTTGAAGTTGGAAGTTGTTCTAACTTAGGTGATGCTCAAGCTAGACGCCTTGGTATTCGTAAAAAAGGTGAGAAAGGAACTTATTTTTTACATACTTTAAATAATACTGTTGTTGCAACTCCTCGTGGATTAATTGCTTTAATTGAAAATAATTATCAAGAGGATGGAAGTATTAAGATTCCTAAAGCATTACAATCATATATGGGTGGAAAAGAAAAAATAGAATTAAAATAATTTTAACTATAATAAGAAAGTTAATTTGATATGAACCTTGTTTCTTGGACAAAATAGAAACGGGGTTTGTATTATTATAAATGTATCTTTTGTGAATGAAAATTACAAAGTAATGTACTTGTAAAAAATAAAAGGAGGAAAAAATGAGTTATGAAGAATGGTTCATAGAGTCAAGTAAAATCCCTAAACCATTGTCAAAGTCAGAATTACATTCTTATTTAAAACAATATAAGAATGGTGATTCAAGTGCAAGAGAAGAAGTAATAATGCACAATATCAGATTAGTATTAAGTCGGGTAAGTAGAAAGTTTGCAAATACGCCTTATGATATAAAAGATTTAGTTTCAATTGGTATAGTTGGTTTGATTAAAGGTGTTGATACATTTGATATAGATAAAAATTTTGAATTTTCAACTTATGCAGCGAGATGTATTGATAATGAAATATTAATTTTTTTAAGAAAATGGAGGAAAACGGTTAATGATCAAAGTATTTATAAACCGATAGCAATTGATGAAAATGGAGACGAAAAAAAGCTTGAAGATATTTTAGAAGATGACACATATGATTTTGTTTCTGAATATGAGGAGCAAATTACATATAATGAAGTTAGAAAAATTGTGTATAATCTTCCAAGTAGAGATAGAGCAATAATATTACTTTATTTTGGTTTTATTGATAATCATACATATACACAAGGTGAAATAGCAGAAAGGCTTGGTATATCTCAATGTTATGTTTCTAGGTTAATGACTAAAATAGTCCAAACAATCGGAAGACAATTACAGGATAATGGTGTATTAGAAACAGTTAAAAAAATTGCTAAAAAACAAAAATCGTCATTAGAAACAAATTTTACTGTGTCAATAATAGATAATCGTACAATTAAAAAATCTACCATCAGCGAAGAAGAACGGGAGAACGGCGAAATACTCATAATACGGAGTAATTTAGATAATCCGCTAGTAGTATCAACTCAAAAAATAGATGTTCAAGAAAATCCAAAAAAATTGCAGAAGAAAGTCTAACATTTGGTAATATTTAACCCTTAAATGTATCAGAGGCAAAAGGTGATATAATTTTGAAAATGATTATATCGTAGGAGTTTCGAAAATAAAACGTCTAATAAAGTATTTTAGAAATATAAAAATAAGGAGGGTTTAAAAATTTTAGAATTAATAAGAAATGGAGCAATATTAACTTCTAAATAAGAGTGATAGATTATCTAAAATTAGAATATATAGATAATAAGTTTTTCACTATAGTAGGGTTTTTATGAGTAGATAAAGAAAATATAAACTAATTTATTGATAAAGTTGTGGAAGTGGTAGTTGATTCTTTATAAGTTAAATAAATAAAGTTAGTATAATACCTTTTTATTATTTTAATAAAGATGTTCTAATTTTGATGATATATTAAGTATAAAATGAAATAAATGTAAACGTATTACTTTGTGTTTTTTGTGTGGAAAAAATATTTATAATATAATTTTTATTTCAAAATAAATCATTCAAATTTTTTCTGTAAGTGCATTACTTTATGATTTTCCCTTTTAATTTTTGTTACGTAATAATATAAATTTGCAAAAAGTTAAGTTTTAATTAAAAATTTGTAATTATATATTGTAGTTATATAATAGATATGAAATATTTCTACATATAAAAAAGATTTAAATCTCATAATTGAGTTATCAATAGACAAATCATAAGCAAGAAATTAAGTCATGAAAATTATATTATAAAAAGGTTAAGATATCTATATTATGAATTAGTAACAATTCATGCTGTAGAAAAGAAATGGTAATTGACTTGATTACGTATGTAGGAAATATCACATTTTAAGAATATTTTTTTAGAGTTCAATAAAAGACGGTTCTTTCCAATCTTTAGTAAATAAATCTCATTGATCTAAATTAAGATGTCTTTATATTAATAATGAAATCAAACGGATTAATGATATGATTACATATATTTTTATGTGAATTATAGATAAAATTAAAAAGAAATAAGGAATATAAAAGATAAAGCAAGATTTTATAATTAAGTATTAAGCAAAGAAAAGTCTAATTAAAAATCTAAAAAATATAATATTTCTAAATAACTAGCTAAAAAATGGCAGATAGACGTTAAATTTGTTCAAAATGAATGTAAAATTATTTAATTCTATTGATGTGCTGTTTTTTTTAAATAATTTAGTTTTTAATTTATAGATTAATTATTATCTAATTGTCATTGAAATAGATTGGACAACTATCAATTAAGCATATAATTTATAAAAAAAATATATAAAATAATTTTTATTTTTGTTATGAAGATATGCATCTATGGATATACTAATATTGGTGATATTATAATGGAAGAAGAAAAAAGGTGTGAGGTTGTAGGGTGCGAGTCTGCTATGAAAAATATTTATATCGATAGCAATTCTAAAGAAGGAAAATTACTTATAGAAGTTGTAGATAAGGAATCCACATTACAGAGATTAGAAGATGAATAGTCTTCTTTTTTTATTTTTGTATTAGTTTTAATAGTTACAATTAAACTGATATATGATAATATTTATAATAGAGGTGGTGTAATGAAAGTTTTAGATAATAAATGTCCATCTTGTGGAGCTATGATAAAATTTTCTCCAAAAGAGCAGAAATGGGTATGTGAGTATTGTGGTAGTAAGTTTACATTAGAAGAAATGCAACAATATAAAAATGCTAGTAGTGTAGAAGTAAATCAAAAACCTTTAGAAGAGAAGAAGATAAAAGTCGAAGAAGCAGATGTTTATCGTTGTAATAGCTGTGGAGCAGAAATTATTGCTGATGCTAATACAATAGCAACATTTTGTGTTTATTGTGGTAATACTGCTATTTTAAAAGAGAGAATTCAAGATAGTAGAGTGCCGGATTTGATTATTCCTTTTCAGAAAGTTAAAGAAGATGCTATGACTGCTTTTGAAAAGTTAGTAAAATATAAACCATTAATTCCTAAATCTTTTAAAAGCAAGAAAAATATAGAGAAGATTACAGGTATTTATATTCCTTTTTGGGCTTATGATTTTGATGTTAATGGTACAGCAGAATTTAGTGGAACTGATATTCATACATGGAGTGATTTTAGAAATCGGTATACGAAGACAGATCGTTTTGCAGTTGTTTGCGATGGTACTATGCATTATGATAAAGTTTTAGCGGATGGTTCTTCTAGGTTTCCAGATGATTTGATGGATTCTTTAGAGCCATTTGAATATAAAGATTTAACCTCTTATAATCATGCTTTTTTATCTGGTTTTTTATCTGAAAAATATGATGTTTTAGAAGATGATGCAGAACTTAGGGCTAAGACTAGAACAGAAAAAACATCAATTTCTTTATTACAAGAGACGGTTAGGCATCAACAGAGTACATTAATTAAACATAATCTTGCTATTAAGAAAGAAAAATCTAATTATATTTTGTTACCTGTT
>CALVKI010000091.1 GCA_944332635.1 uncultured Bacilli bacterium | reverse complement strand
TTTCATGTGTTGTTCCTTTCTTGTAGTAAGAAAGTCATCAAAAATATCATCTAAATAAAATTTTCTTGGCATTAAATCCATATTTATCATCTTCCTTTCGATTACACTTATGTTATATCACTTTTTTTGGCACTTGTCAATATAGAGTGCTAAAAAAGTTTTTTATTTTTCAATTTTAGTATATACAAAAAAAGATAAAATATTATTTTTTTATTTTTGGGCGTAAAATAAAAAGACTGTCTTCTATAGATATAGGTTACAGTCTTCTATTTAGAAATTAGATTACTTTTCAATTTTAGTTCATTTTGGGATTATAGTTTTTTATATTTAGATATAATTATCTTATATAATAACCACAATGTAGAAATAATTGCTCCAAATAAATAAAGATAAAATATAAAAGGGAGATTATTTTCTATCATTTGGCTTGTTCCGATAATAAAAGCTACATCTAAAGCACTAACAATTATTAAATGAACGATTTTTTCAATTCTATCAATTTGATGTTTAGAATCAGTTAGTTCAATATTAAATCTTAACTCCCCATTATTAATTCCTTTTAATGTTGTTAATGCTTCGCTTGGAAGTAATAATAAATTTGCACCACTTTTCACTGTAGATAATGCAAATGAAGATAGTTTGTCTCTATCAAAAAAATAATCTATTGGTTCTACCTTCTTTTCTAATACATTAATTAAATTAATATTAGGACTTACCTCTTCTAATGTTCCTTCTAATACAACAATTCCCCTTACTAACATCGTAATTTCTCTTGGTAAAGTAATTTTATTTTGTCTCAACAAAATAAACATCTCTGTTACAAATTGTTTGATATCTATATTTACAATTTCTATTGTTTTGTTATTATCTAGAACTTTTCTAATATCATTTTTTAATTGCATGTAATCAGGTCTATCATTTGATGTATCTAGTAATGTTAAAATATGAGCCACTTCATTAATATCATTTCTTACAATTGCTATTATACCCTGCTCTAAAAGATTTCTATTTCTTTTTGATAATCTACCCATCATACCAAAATCTAAGTAAGCAATTTTTCCCTCTACTACCTTAATATTATCAGTATGAGGATCAGCATGATAAAATCCATCATCAATTGCTTGTTTTAGGTAATTGTGAGCAAGTTTTTGTGCAACTTCATCCATATCATATCCGGCTTTTTTTAACTCTTCAGTATCAGAAATGTTAAATCCATCAATATATTCCATTACTAGGATATTATTAGTTGAATATTTATTAAAGACTTTTAATGGTTTAAGATATACTAATTCTTTATTGTTTTCACGAAATTCTTCTATATGATTTTTTTCAGTATGAAAATTCATTTCTTCTTTTGCTCTTCCATACATTTCATCTATTACTTCTGTTAAGTTTATAATATCACCAAATATTTTATTTAAATGTAAAAGACTAATAACTTTTTTTAATAACTTAGAATCTCTTTCCATTAGCTCTTCAATATTTTCTCTTCTTACCTTGATTGCAACAATTTCACCAGTTTTTAATACTGCTTTATGAACTTGAGCAATTGATGCAGAACCAACTGGAATTTTATCAATTTCTTGAAAGATTTCACTAGGTGAACAATCATATTCTCTAGTTAATATTTCTTCTACCTTTTCGTATGGCATGGGTTTTACAGAATGTTTTAATTTTTGAAATTCATTGCAAAATTCTTTTGGTATTAAATCATCTCTTGAAGATAATATTTGACCCATTTTTACAAAAGTTGGGCCCAATTCTTCTAAAGCTAGACGAACTTTTTCTGGCGTAATATCTTTTGTTAGTCTGTATTTTTTTATAACAGCTATTATTTCACTTAATCTACTAGGACTATTTTTCATTTTGGTTTTTAGTTTCTTCCTTTAATAATTTTAGTAGCTCCTCTTTTTCTTCTTTGCTTAATGATTTTACTTTTTCTTGTAATTTTTCTTTAGTAATATCTTCTTCTACCACTACAGTTATATTTTCTTTTAATGTTTCTTTGATGTTATGTTTTAATTCTTCATTAGCAACTTTACCTTTTTCTAACATTTCTTCACCTTTAGCTAATAATTCTTTTTTTAATTCCTGAGCTTTATCATTTGTCATAGACATTGCTCCTAATCCCATTAAAAATATATTTTTTAATTCTTCCTTCATAAATTCCATCTCCTTTTTTATTTTCTTATCTATATTTTTATTATAACAAATTATTAAAACAATCTCTAAAAAAAAGACATAAAGTGTCTATTTCCATCTCCAATTTTTAATATATGGCATATCTTCACCATTTTGTCTAATGTATGATTTATGTTGTTTTAACATATCTTCGCACCATTTAATTAAAACATCTCTTGTTTTTTCATATCTTGGTATATGTCTTATAGCATCCATAACTAAATGGAAACGGTCTATTTCATTTTGGACTCTAATATCAAAGGTTGTTGTGATAGTTCCTTCTTCTATATATCCATGAATATATATATTTCTATTTGTTCTTCTATATGTTAATTGTTCAATTAATGATGGATAACCATGAAAATTAAATATTATTGGTACATCTTTGGTAAATAATTTATCATATTCTTCTTCTGTTAGTCCATGTGGATGTTTTATTCTCGGAGCTATCTTCATTAAATCTACTACATTGATTACCCTAATTTTAATGTCTTTTACACAACTTCTTAAAATATCAACCGCAGCCATAGTTTCTAATGTTGGAGTTTCTCCGCAGCAAGCCATAATAACATCAGGCTTTCCATTATCATTACTAGCAAAGTCCCAGATACCAATTCCTTTTGTACAATGAATTTTAGCTTGTTCTTTCGTTAACCATTGAGGTCGTGGATGTTTACTTGCCACTATAGCATTAATTTTATTCTTTGATTTTATACAATGATCAAAGCAAGATAGTAAGCAGTTAGTGTCTGCTGGTAAATAAATCCTTATAATATCGCTTTTTTTCGTTGCTAGATGATTCAAAAATCCTGGGTCTTGGTGAGTGTAACCATTGTGGTCTTGTTGGAAGACATGTGATGTTAATAAAATGTTTAAAGAAGCAATTGGTGCTCTCCATGCAATTTCTTTTGTTACTTTTAACCATTTAGCATGCTGTGAAATCATAGAATCAACAATACGAATAAAAGCTTCATAACTATGGATTATTCCAAATCTTCCAGTTAGTAAGTATCCTTCTAACATCCCTTCACAAACATGTTCTGATAAGTAGGAATCCATTATTCTTCCTGTTGGAGATAAGAATTCATCTGTTTTGTAAATTTTAGAATTCCAAGTTCTGTTTTCTTTTTCAAAGATATGATTTAAGCGATTAGAAAGTGCTTCATCTGGTCCAAAAATACGGAAATTTTTATTTTCTTTATTTAATACAAATAAATCTCTAATATAGTTTCCAAGTTCAATCATATCTTGTTTTTCAATACTACCTGGTGTTGGTACTGCCACTGTATAGTTTTCCCAATTTGGTGTAATAATTTCTTTTAGCAATACTCCGCCATTAGTAAACTCACTTTTTCCCATACATTTTGATGGCGTTGGGGCAAGTTCTCTAATCTCTTTTTTTACTCTTCCTTTGTCATCAAACAATTCTTCTGGATGATAACTTTTTAGCCATGTTTCTAATAAAGGAAGATTCATTGGATTATCTCTTGTAATTGTTATTGGTACTTGGTGAGCCCTAAAGCTTCCTTCAATTTGTTTTTCTTCTATTTCTTTTGGTCCTGTCCATCCTTTTGGTGTTGTTAATACAAGCATTGGCCACTCATGATCAGTAGTTGCTCTTCCCTTTAAACTATTAATTTCTTTTACTATTTTGTCTAGAGTCTTTGCCATTTCTTCATGGGCTTTTTGAGTATCTGTTGCAGTAACAAAATAGGGTTTCCATCCATGCCCATAAAAAAAATCTTCTAACTCTTCTTCTGTCATTCTACCAAGAACAGTTGGATTTGAAATTTTATAACCATT
>CALVKI010000090.1 GCA_944332635.1 uncultured Bacilli bacterium | reverse complement strand
CAACATAATATTTTATTACTTTTTCTTCTTTTGAATTTCTTGTAATATTTACCCTAACATATCCTTTCAAATCTCTATTTCCCCAAGGTGACTTTGCAACTTGCTCTAGCAATTCTTTCATTGTTTCTGATGTGGTATCGATTAATATATAATAATTTCCTTCATCCATATCGGATGATACTTGATCACTACTACCACATAATAAATCACCATCTAACCAAGCAACTTTAACTGCATTGACATATTCTTTTGAAATAGTAATTAAACTATCCTTTCTAAAATTTTCAATCATTCTACTAATAGCAGGTATCGCAACCATCATTAATATACCCAAAATGACAATAACTGTTAATAATTCTATTAAGGTAAAACCATTTTTATTTTTTACCTTTATTATATTGCTCCTATCTCTCATCATCTTTACCACCTATCTTAAACTATATATGTAATTATATATGATTTACATATTGCTTGTCAATAAAATACAGAGATGTCAATTTAAGTTTTTGTAGTGTTACAATTGATGTGAAATATTTCTATATAAAAAAAGTAATTCAAGTCGTATAATTGAGTTAACGAAAAACTATTATAGAAAGGACTTGAATTACATGACTAGTATATTACAAAACATTAGATATTTGCCACATGATTTAAATACATAATTTTATGCCGTACAAACTTATAGAAATGGAAATAGAGCTTAATATGTTTGTAGAAAATATCATATTTCTAAAGCATCTCTTTTTCGTTGAAATAAAAATTTTGATGGAATTAAAGATTCTTTAATTGATGAAGCTTCTCGTGAATGATTTATTTATCCTTATGAGGAACAATCTTCATATTCAACTGTTGATTTTGTGATATGTGCCTTACTTTATTTTCAATATAAACCGTTAATAATTTATGCTGATAATGGCAAAGTAGAAAGAAGTCATAGAAATGATCAAAATAGATTTTATAATTATTTAAAATTTTATTTTTACAATGATTTAATAAAACAAATGAAAAGTTATTTAAATCGTTTTAATAATATTGTAGTGCAAGTACTAGATTGGATTTCTCCTTTAAAAAAGCAAGGACAAAAAAAACAATGTGATAAATAATTAACATTTCAACTATATCATATCGCTTTTAATTTTTTATTATTTTAGATGTCTCATCATTTCCAAATATACGCTATCTTATTTTGAAAGTCGATGGTGCTTTTTTATAAACAATAACTAGAGCTATAATACAATAGATTACTGTTGATAATATTGTAAATATGGAAAAAGTTGTTGCTGACATGGTAAAATCTGTAAGAGAATAAGCTACTAGATAAGTTACTGCAGAAATAATTGAATATGTTACGCTTTTCATAGTCATATTTTTGTCATATGGTTGAAATAAGTAATAGATTACTAAATAATGGATAGAAAAAAATATACTTAGTGTAATAATGAAGATTGGTATGCAAATATAATCTAAGAAATTCATTGTTCCACCTGTCAAATATAAAATTATTGGTAGCCCTGCTGCTATAATTACTGCAGGAATTAAATTTACTTTGGATACGGTTAATACTCTAGTTTTAAATATATTTAATATTACTTTTGGGTTTCTATAAAAATTAAAGGTTAACATAGCATGGTCACAGTTATAGAACATTGCTTGTGTAATAATAGAACCTCGATTAATAAAATACATAATGATTACAAACCAGGAAATATTATTTGATAAGAAATGATTGATTCGTGGTCTTACTTCTGGCATTAAAAGAACTAATATTCCTAAACCAATAATTAGCACACTAGAAATACTTGCAAATAATTTGGCACTGCGTAATAAAATTTCTTTATGTCTTTCAAAAAATATTGTATTAAATAAATCATATCCTTTTTTACCTTTTAATTTTCTTTCGTCAATCTTTTTATCCTTATCTTTTATATTTATCATTGCTTGGCATGAATATTCTTTTGCTTGATTACTGTTTAGTGCAGCTACTTTTGTATTTAATCTTTTATAGATTAACTTATAGTTATTTACTTTCATTAATTTACTATAACTTATGATTGCTAAAGGTAAAAGGATTATATCAGTTATACCTATTATCATTGGCGTTATTTTTATGTTTATTAATGGTAGTAGACATATACCAAAACTTATAATAATTATAATCCAATAAAGTGAATAATTGTATGTGAGTGCAATTTTATATTTATTATAATGAAGAAGATTTAGTCTCTCACCTATAAATCTTCCTAAGAAGCCAAATATTGTAAATAAAAGTATTATAGGATTATGTATCAGAAAAAACAAGCATATGCTATGTGTTATTAGATTAACAAATGCTTCTGTTAACAGTGTTGCTTTCATAAATTCTTTAGCATTCATATTAAATAATACAATGGAGAAATATTTTTTTGTACTTGTAGTTAATACCTTATTATTAAAGACTATTCCAATGGCAGTAAAAACAAAATATACGTGTAATATCCCTATTGTTATATCTTTAGGAGTTAATATACTAGCTATTAGATAAATAATCCAAAAATATAGTACTTTAAAAGCAATTATTCTGGTTGTTGATAAAATTAATGCCAATATTCTCACAAAAGATTTTACTTTTGTACTCTTATATAGCCCATCACCAGGAAATAAATCCTTTAAAATTGGAAAACGTTTTATATTATAAATGAATGAGTTTATAGCATATGTAATATCTATTTTAAAAGATATCTTTAATGTATTAATCATTTTTCTCATCCTTTAGACTTTCAATTATTTTATCTTTATATTTTCTAGTATTTAAATGGTTTTTCTCTATTAATTCTAATTTTTTATTGTTTAATATTACTATTTCATCACATAAATCTAAAGCAATTTCTAAAATGTGAGTAGAAAAAATTAATATGTGCCCTTTTTTCATATTCTTTAATAATTGTTTCATTTCTTCTTGTACTACAACATCTAAAGATGTTAATGGTTCATCTAATAATAATACTTTAGGATTAGCAATAAAATTTATTAACATTTGCATTTTATTTTTCATACCATGTGAATATTCTTTTAGTAATTTATCTTGATCTTGTTCGTTTATTTTTACTAATTTGAAGTATTCTTCTATAGTTTTTTCATCTTTTAGTTTTTCTTTATTAATTTCTAAGAAAAAAGTTAAAAATTCTTTCCCTGTTAGGAATTCTGGAACAGTTGGAGTTGAAATTACATAACCAATATCATCAGTTTTCAATTTATTTTTTCCGTAATCATCATTTAAAATTACTTCTCCTTTATCAATTTCTACATCTTCATTTAGGCAGTTAAAAAATGTTGTTTTTCCTGCTCCATTTCGACCAATCAGTCCATAAATTTTACCTTCTTCAAACGTAAAATCTATATCTTGTAATACAGTTTTTTCTCCATATGTTTTAGTCAAATTTTTTATTATTAATTCCATATTACTCCTCCCTTTTTTATTATAACATATTTTTAGAATAGAAAAAACCATAGCACTTGTTATGGTTTATTTCAATGTTTTTATATCAATCTTAATATAATTTCTAACATATGTTGAATCGTCTCTGTAAGAGTTTTTATCTTTTAAAATATTATTATCAAAAGAGTTAAACTGTTGTTCAATTTCTTCTTTTTCTAATAATTCTTTTTTTTCTTCTTCTGTTAATATTTGTAGCTGTTGTTTTTGTCTTAACGAATCTATTTCTAATGTTGTATTTACTAATTTTAATTCTTTTTGTTTTATTTCATATTTGGCAATATAAAAATTTTCTTTACTTTTTACTTTTAATATTACATATTTTTCTTTTCCCATATCGCATCCAATATAATCAACAGTTTGATTTACTTTAGAATAACTTTGATAAATTGCATCAGCATAACTTTTACATTGGGTTCTTTTTTTCTGGTAGTCTCTATCAATTACTTTTATTTCTACATTTAATTTTTCTTTTTGCTTTTCGATACTTTTTCCTGTTTTAAAAAATGATAAATTTGATACTATTACAATAATTATTAAAAATAAAGTATATATTATCGTAGCAGAAAAAATTGATGTTCCGCCTTTTTTTTGACATAATTCCAACAATGTTTCTACATCTAAATTTGAATTTTCTTGTTTTATTTTTTTTATTTTTTTGTTTATAAATTTAATATAAATTTGATTGAAAAGAAATCCTAAACTGATAGAAAATATAATCATAATAGTAATAATTAGGTATTTAATAATAAATAAATAATTAGATATTATTGTCAACATAATAATTAAAATCATTCCTAATAATGCTAATAAATATTGTTTTCTATATAGCAAATAATACCAATTAAATAAAAATGCAGGTATAGAAAAGTGCTTTTTTGATATTTTTACATAGTTTCTTCCAACAAATGCCATTCTTCTTTGTTCTATTAAAGATGCATTACTATCTATTATTTCTCTAGGAGTCATAGTATTATGGAATTCTTTTTTCAATATATATAGAATAACTACAATAATAAAAACTAGTATTGCTAGAATAAAGCAGACAAATGATGTTGTATTAAATATTTTTATTAATCTTTCTTCGTGGCTTTCTAATGTCTTTATAAATATTGATGTTATTGCCTGCATTATGCCTAATATTAGAATTAATATAGGTGGTTTCCAATAAAATTTACTTTTAGGCTTCGTTTTCTCATATTGTACATTTAATTCATCATAACTTGGAATATCTAGAAAATCTTGATCATCTTTTTTTTGCTGTGGTGAAACATAATTTTCAGAAAAGCTTTCTTCTTGAGTTGGTTCTACATCTAAAAATGCTCCACAGTTTTGACAAATTATATCATGGTCTTTTATTTTTTCTCCACAATTTGGACACCTTCGCATATTTACCACCACTACTTTCCTACTTTTTTTTAGTATATCATTGTTTGGTTTCTTTTTTATGTTTATTATTTTAATTTTACAATATTTTGTCATAATTTTTATATTCATAGTGGTTTCAAAATTCGAATTAATGCGTCTCTTTTAATATTATTTCACTTTATATATAAACAAACCTATATTTTATATAAATTTATTTAATAGACATAGAAAAAAGTCAGTAATGTCTGACTTTTAATTAATTATTTTTATTTTTTAAAATAAAATTATAAGCATCTTTGCACATATCTTCGATAGTAAGTTTTGCTTCCCATCCAAGTTCTTGTTTTGCCTTAGTTGGATCTGAATAGCATTCTGCAATATCTCCAGGACGACGTTCTGCAATTTTATAATTAACTTTTACTTGGTTTACTTTTTCGAAAGCATTTATTATATCTAATACACTATATCCAATCCCCGTTCCTAAATTATAGATATATAGGCCCGCTTGTTCTCTTTCTAATTTTTCTAATGCCTTAATATGTCCTTTCGCAAGATCAACTACGTGAATATAATCTCTTACTCCTGTACCATCTTTTGTTGGATAATCATTTCCAAATACTGAAAGACATTCTAATTCTTTACTTGCTACTTTTGCGATATATGGCATTAAATTAGCTGGAATTCCATTAGGTTCTTCACCAATTAATCCACTCTGATGTGCACCTATAGGATTAAAATATCTAAGAATTGCAATATCCCAGGCATTATCCGATTTATACAAATCTTTTAATATTTGTTCTACAAATAACTTAGATGTTCCATATGGATTAGTGGTACCTCCTGTCTTATCAGTCTCTTTAATAGGTACATGTTCTGGATTTCCATATACTGTTGCGCTAGATGAGAATACTAATTTCTTTACATTATGTTTTTTCATTTCTTTTAACAAGACTAATACTGTTGAAATATTATTTGTATAATACTCTACTGGTTTTTGTACTGATTCTCCTACCGCTTTATAAGCAGCAAAATCAATTACAGCATCTATTTTTTCTTCTGTGAAAATTTTATCTAGTAAATTTTCATCAATCATATCACCTAAGTAAAATTTAATATTTTTTCCTGTAATCTCTTTTATTTTATCTTTTACTTCTTCTTTAGCGTTAGAAAGATTATCTATAACTACTACTTCATACCCCTCTTTTAATAATTCTACACAAGTATGACTGCCTATATATCCTAATCCTCCCGTTACTAATATTTTCATAACTTAATTCCTCCTTATATAATTTTCTTTATATTCTTTCATGACTGTCAACATTTCCATACCTATAATTTTTTCTATTGTATTATTGGCAATGCTTTCTTCTAAAAATTGTTCCATATCTTTAATCGGTATATAAAATAGATTAAAGTCTGTTTGTTTTTCCAATTCGGAAAGACTCATTTCTTCTACTTTAGGGTTATCGTTATTATGTACGATATAGTAATACATTTTATTACATCTAGAGTTACCAGTTTCTAAATAATTTTTATAATATTCTTCTATTACCATAAATGGTCCTGTTTCTATCGTACTATCAATCCCAGTTTCTTCTTTAATTTCTCTTTTTAAACAATCCTCTAACGATTCGCTTAACTTCCAATGGCCTCCTGGAAATTGATAAGTATAATTATTATGCACAATTAATAATTCATCTTTTTTATTTACCATTAAAGCTTTTACTCTAATAATGGTACTATCTATATTCATAATATTTAAATTATCTTCGTTAATAATTACTCTTTTCATTTTTTCCTCCTAATTATATACATATCTTTCCCAGTATTCTAATATACTTGGCGATACCGTTTGAAATACAGCATCTATTTGCTCACATATATATTTTGATTTTTTCCAAATTGGTGTTCCCGTTTGCAAGCAGCTTGCTTCCGATTCTGCCATTAAATATTCAAATGTTGAAGCTCTATCTTCGTATTCATTTGTTTGAGCATAATTATTCACAAAAACAGCATAAGGATCGTTGGTACTGTCATACGATAGTGAATTACTTGCTATACCATAATTGAATTCAGATGGATTTAAGCTATTCCACGTTGTATAATTTGCACCTTTATCATACATATATTTTTCTATATAATGATATATTTCGTGATGTAAACTCGCCATAAAACTATGGTCAGTCGCTAATGAAATTACAATGTTTTTTGTAGTAGAATCAGTAATTCCTGTTACATTCTCTTGTGAATATCCTTTTAATAAATAAATTGTTAATGAGTATTCCTCTTGTTTTGTCTCTTGGAAAAAACCAGACGGATATAATGATAAATTATAATTTAAAGTACTTAATAATTCATTAATTCTATTTGAATCGCTTAGCATGATACTTGATAGACCTGCTATCGTATATCCATTGGTTTCTACCCCATATCTGACAGTAATTCCATATTTATCTTGAATACTATTTCTTAAATTATTGTTAACTGTATCTATCTCATTTAATGTACTTTCTTGCTTTTTATCGTCTTCTAAAGAGTCTTGCTCTACAGGGGCAGAATTATTTGGAAGAGTTATATCATTCGAATTATCTGCATTATTTTGCTCTTTATCTGAATCTGGTGTTATTGTAATATCAGTTGTTGTAATACTAATATCATTATTTTTATTTTCCCCAATAGTATGAGTTTCTGTTATAGGGTTAATTGATGTTTTATTATCTAAATTAGTTCCTATTCCTATAAATATTAGTATAAAAGAGAAGGAGATTAGGACTTTTGCTAATTTCATTTTGCTATTTTTTGTCATAAGCTCCTCCTACTCTTTAGTTTTATTGTAACAAATTTAAAGATAAAAAAAAAGACTTTGCGGTCTTATTTTCTAAATTTAATAATTATTTCATCATAATAGTTTTTAAAAGTTCAAATATTAATAATGAATAAAATAACTTGCTTATTAATTTGTTATTTATTTATATTTACTACTCATTCCAATAATATAAAATTATATTTTATCTCCATAATGTAATTTTAATATATAAAACTCAGTTGTCATATGTAGAAACGTTTTTTACTTTATGTGATATTTTAAAAAATTCTTCTTTTCTATTTGATAAACTCTCAGCGTAAAATTAAAATATCTCTATTTTAATTATTTTCATCACTTGTTTGTCCATATTGTTCATTTAATTCTCTTATTTTATCATATAACTCTTGAGCTTTTTCTGTTTCTCCTTCATTGTAATAAACATTCGCTTTTACCGTTAAATCTTCAATTTGTCTTTCAATTTCGTCAGGTAATTGTTTTGAAATTTTATTTATTTTAGTTTCTTCATTTGTTTCTGCTACACTTCCAAATAACCCTTGATTAGCCAATAATTGTTCTTGATATTTACGAGATTTTCTTAAATTTTCCAATTGATTTGGTTTTACCATAATTGCTTTGGAAAGATTCTTAGTCATTTTTTGTAATATTTTCTTTGTTATACTCATGTATTCGTTGGTTTGTTTAGTTGTTTGTTGTATTCCAGATATTTTTTCTTCTTTCATTGTTGGAATAGAAGTTGGTTTTATACTAATATCTGGCACAAGGGCAACATTTGATGTTTCATCTTGAGAATCTTTTTCTTCTGGTGTATCACTTGTTTTATTAATATCTTTTTGAATATTATTTTTAAATGCTGATAGTGGAATCACAAATTGTCCCTTTTCTAAGTTTGTCTCAGTTGGAGGGGCAATTGATTGAGTTTTTTCTTCTTTTTTCTTAGAATGTTCTATATGTTGATTTTTAGATATAGAAATGTCATCTAGCTTTATTTTTGTTTGATCATTTTTTTCTTTTTCTCCTTCAGTATTTAATTGAACATGTGATCTTTCTTCTATAGGAATTTCTGTCATTACACTTTTAATATTCATAATGTCAGACGTTGCTTTTAACCTATCAGTATCTTTAATTTTTATAGGGTCTTCTAGTTGATCTAGTTTCTGTAATTCATCCCCTAACGCATCTGTTAACTTTATAACCTTATCACTAATCGTTATAAGTTCCTTTAAAAGTGCTTTATTTTCTTCTAACTCTGGCTTTTTTCTTGATATTCCAGTTACAATGTCGTAAGCGATTGCTTTTAGTTGCATTGTGGCCAAACGATATTCACTATTTTTAAATTCATATAATTCATCCATTAGCACTCACCCCAATCTAACTTACATGCGCATTGGCAATTACTTTTAATAAATGTTGAACGTCAATCCATTCTAAATCATCAGTAATCTCTTCCAATTTAAATATATTACCTTCTGGAATCAGTTTTGCAATATAAATCACTTGATTCCCCGTCTGTTCTTGTATTTCTTCTTTTGTATATACTACATACTGTCTTTTTTTATCTTCCGAATTTAAATATGTCACTATTTCTACATCTGAAGATAATCCATCAATGTCTATTAATTCTGCCATTTCTTTATTATCCATAGTGCACCCTCTCTATTCTATATTTTATTATACACGAGTTTCTTTTTTTAGTAAATATTACTTTTTAAATTTAGATAAATATTATCACTGGAATGGTAATAATCCATATAAAAATTCGAATCAACTTCTGTTTTTTGGGGGATATTTTTTTCCAATAATTACTAAAAATTAATAGTATTAGAATATAGGGAATCAAAGAGGAAACAAAAAAATATATGTTCGATAATATATTTATTTCAACCGATAAAGATTGGGATTTTATAATTTCATTTAAAATATTCCAATAATGCGCTGGTGTAAGCCATCCTATTATAATAGCAGAAATTACTGAGATGATTTTAAAATAAATATCTGAAAACGTTAATCTTTTTGATTGAGTAATAACTAAGAATATGCAAATTAATAACCCTAACGTTTTGCATATCCAAATTATACTATTTATTTTTAATATTGCCGCTAATAAACTGCTGATTATTATCATCATTAATCCTAATAATAATATTTTTATTCTTATCTTCTTTTCTCTTTGTAAACTTATAATGCTGGCAAAAGTTATAATCAACCATAAAAAAGGTAAAGATAAACTTGCCAATATTCCTAGTATTGGAATTGCAGTTATTAATTCAATGTTTTTAAAGTCCACTTCTTTGATAAATGGTAATTCTACTGTTGTTTTTTTGCTGAGATTTGATTCTTCTTTAATAAATTCTTTGCCCGATATTTCTTTCACATTTTCATAAGTCCCTTCTCTAATTTCTTTTACGATATCATGATGTTTAGTTTGACTGTAGTAATTTATTGCTCTTCTTATTTGTTGTTTAGTTGAGTCTGAAAATCCAGAAATTATTGTTTGGCCTATAATTGTTATTGGTACTCCATTTAAATTTTCGTTTGTTTCAGATGCAATTTGTCTCATAAATTGATTATTATTTTCATTATGCCAAACTTCATATTTTATTACTCTTAAATTATCAAAATCTTTCTCTAAATCTTTTAAATAGATTTGTTCTGCTTCGCAATGTGGACATCCATCTCCCCAAAATAGATATAAATTTACAGATTCTTTGGCACTAACCTTTGGAAATATCAATAGTAATACTATAATCAGCAATAAATATTTAAACTTTTTTTGCATATAAATTGCTCAACTCATTTCTTATTTTTATTAATTCTTTTACAAAAATTTCTATTTCTTCTTTTGTAGTCAAATAAGATAGACTAATCCGCAAACTGTGTTTTGCTTTTTGTTTATCTTTTGTAAGTGCATATACTGCATCTGATGAATTGTTTGTAGAGCAAGCTGTTTTGGTAGAAATATAAATGTTTTTCTCCTCTAGTGCATGTAGTATTGTTTCTGGTTTAATACTTAATATGCTCACATTTAATATATTAGGTATTGCGTTTTTAGGACTATTAATTGTTATGTTATTTTTTTCTAATTCAGTTCTTAAATATTGATTTAGTTTTTTTACATGTTTTTCCTTTTGATCTAAATTTTCGTAAGCTAGACGTAAAGCTTTTGCCATGGATACAATTAATGCTGTTGGAGGGGTTCCACTTCTTATGCTTGTTGTTGATTTTCCTCCATGGATTAGTGGCTCTATTACTATATTTTCTTTTTTTATCAATGCACCAATCCCCTTCATCCCATAAAACTTTTGAGCAGATAAAGTTGCTAAATCTACATCTGTCAAATCTATTTTTTCTTTTCCAATACTTTGTGTTATATCTGTATGAAAATATGTTTTAGGATATTTTTTTACAATTTGTGCTATTTCTTTTATTGGCTGAACGATACCTATTTCACTATTTATACTGGCTATTGTTACTAAAATTGTGTCATTACGAATTTTATTTTTTAAATCATCTAAATCTATAGTCCCATTTTTATCTAACTCAACATATTCTACTTCAAAGCCTTGCTCTTTTAAATAATTTAATGGCTCTATAATTGAGGAATGTTCTAGATGTGTAGTTATAATATGTTTTCCACGATTTTGATATTTTAGACAAATTCCTTTAATTACTGTGTTATTAGACTCACTTGCCCCACTGGTATAAATTATTTCACTAGGTTTTACCCTAAGGATATTGGCTACTTGTTTAGTGGCAGCATCAATTAAGCTTTTTGCTTCTACACCTAATTTGTGTAAAGAATTAGGATTTCCTATAATTTTTTTTGTTGTTTCTATATAACTATTTAATACTTCTTCATTCACGGGTGTTGTTGCACTATAATCTAGATAAATCATAATATCACTTCTTTCTTGTTTTATTTTAGCATGCTTTTTTGTTTTCCAAAAGAAAAAATGCTACTTTGGCATTTTCTCGTTTGCATCTCCACTGATATGATATAATTCATAATTTAATTTAGCAAGTGCTAGTTCTATTGTCATTAATCTTTCACTATCATCCAACTTTTTATTATCTAATAGAAGTTTTACAATCTCTTCGGCACCTTTTATAATAGTATTTTTATTTGCCAAGAGATTTATTTTATCCATCATATAATTCATACTTCATCCTCCTACTTTTTTTGTGTATATTTTTTTACAATATCATATAAGTGTTGCATTTTGGCATCTATTATTTTTATTTCATTAGAGCAAGATAGTAATTCTCTTTCTAGATATACAGGAATATCTTTTGGTAATTTGTACTGTAGTTTGTGCTCTAGGGAAGCCCAGAAGTCCATGGCAACAGTTCTAATTTGAATTTCTGCTTCTACATATTTTAGTTTTTGTTCTAAGGGTATAGGTATTAAAATATTTAAATGATAACTGCTGTATCCTGTATCTTTCGGATTTTTAATATAATCATTTTCTTCTTTTATTTTAAAGTTCTTTGATGATTTTATAATGTTTACAATATCATAAACATCAGACAAAAATGAACATACAATTCGAAAGCCCACAATATCATGGATATGTTTTTCTACATTTTCTACTGTTTTTGCTTTGCCCTTATTTTCCAATTTTTTTAATATACTCTCTTCAGACTTTAATCTAGACTTTATGTGTTCTACTGGATTAGTACCTGTTCTATACTCATGTTCTTTTAATAAAATCTCCAATTCTGCTTCTAACATTGTTTTTGCAAATTTATATTTAAGTAGCATCTTATCCCATTCTTTTTGATTTATAGTATTCATTATTTCCTCCTTGATTAAATAAACAAGGTTATTACAGCCTTGTTTTTCGTACCATATTAGAGTATTATTTATTTGTATTTTGATAATAGTCTCTTTCAGCAATACTCATCTCTACTTGATCTAACTCTTCTTGCTCTAAATCGTCTAAATTTGATATGATACTTTCTACTTTTTGTAAAATTTCTTTGACCGTTTGGCAATTATCATAATCGATATGATATTTTTTTAGTACTGCGGGGTCATAATTCGTTAAAAATAAATTTTGTTTTGTTTTTTGTAATTTGTTCTTTTTAAAGTCTATGACATTTAACAATTCATCAATTTTATATTCTGCCATTAATTACATAAATATCCATTATTTTTCATATGTGTCATAAACTCTCCCTCCGAATAGGAATCATTTATTTTTAACGTTACTACATCTTTTGCTTTAGTATTAGCATTAATTTCTAATTCTAACTTTTTGTTATTTGTAAATTCTATATTATTTAATATTAAGGTTTCATCATTATTTACTATTATATGAGCAATAATTCTATCTGATTCTTGATTAATTGATACTGTCTTTTTAGGTAGATAATCATAGGATTCTTTTAATGTAGATTTTATAGAATTTAAATAATTATCTTCTTCATTTAAGAATGTTTCTGGCAAGATAATTGTTTTTGTTAAATCCATCTTCTTAATATTGTTTCCATCTAGATTAACCTGTATTTTCTCATTTACTTCAATTTTTAAATCATTTGTTGTACTCTTAGTACAAACCACATAAGGTTGTTTAATCGTTGCAAATAAATAAATAATAACAACTATCAAGATAATTGTTAAAATCATAGGAACGACCCTTCCTTTTTTTAGAACCACATTATCACCTCTTTATATGCTTATCTTACTCTATTTATATCCTATTCGTCAAGTGTAGACTCATGTATTTTCTTTTTTCATATAAGCTTTTTAAATATTTTCATGCAAATAAAAATCTCCTCAACCAAGGAGATTTTTATTATTGAATTTCGATTACTTTTTTGGTGTCTTTTTCTTCTTTTTTTGGAACAACAATCTTTAATATTCCGTTTTCAAATGATGCATTAATTTTATCTTCATCTAAATCACCTAGATAAAAGCTTCTTTCATATTTACCATAAGTTCTTTCACGACGAATGTAATTTTTCTCTTCGTCTTGTTCATTATTTTCTGAGTTCTTTTCAGCTGTTATTTTTAGATATCCATCTTTGATTTCAACTGATATTTCATCTTTTTTGAATCCTGGAATATCCATTTCTATATGATAATCGCCACCTTTTTCATAGATATCACATTTCATGTGTTGTTCCTTTCTTGTAGTAAGAAAGTCATCAAAAATATCATCTAAATAAAATTTTCTTG
>CALVKI010000089.1 GCA_944332635.1 uncultured Bacilli bacterium | reverse complement strand
CAAATTTAGAACGACTTTCTTTTTTCTTTTTCATTAAAGTTTTATCTAATGGTTCCATACTTGCTTTCATATCATTAATAACAAAGGTTGTTTCATTTCTTGGATCTGCACCTATATATTCTATTTCGGCATCTTGATTTTTACTAATATCATATCTAGAAACATAAGATGTATAAGTACCTCTGCCACTAGTAGTTATAGACAATTCTAAAGGAAAGTTCATCATATTTGATGCTGGTGCTTCTCCCTCTAATGTAATAATTTGATCAAAATTATTTGTAATCTCATACACACCATTTTTAGAAGATAACAGTTTTATTACTAAACTCAAGTCCTTTTCTGGTAATGTGATAATATATTTAAGTATTGGCTCTAGTAATTTCATTTTTGCTTGTTTCAAGCATCTAAATAAAGCAAGTGGAGTAATAATATTAAAATGCATGGGATCACTACCCATAGAATCAAATTGTCCATCAATTAAGGCAACTTCCATATCTGTTAGTTCCCAACCTTTTAATCCTTGTTTAGAATAATAATTTATCAATCTTTCAACTTGTCTTTGATATTTTAGATGCAAGAAATCAGTTGAAACTTTAGAAACATATCTAAATCCACTGCCTCTTTCTAACGGAGTGATCTCTAGTTCTATTCCAGAAACTGTAGTATAAGTGGCTTTTGCTTTTGAACTAACAGTAGGAATCTCTTTATGAATGACGACAGGGTTTTCTATATTAACATTTAAGCCAAATCTTTCATCTAATAAAGCTTTTACAATTTGTGATTGAACTTCTCCCATTAAGCTACAAAAAATAGAATTTGTTCTTTCGTTGTATCTAACATTTAAGTAAGGATCTTCCTCATTTAAGATTTTTAATGCTCTCATAAGTTCTATTGTATCTTCTTTTTTCTCTGGATTAACTTCCATGGTAAGCAAAGGTTTTACGAAACTTATATATTTATCAAACCCTTTTTGATTTCCAATAATTTGTCCACATTTTACATCAAGCCCATTAATAATAGCAATATCACCACTATAAACTTGATTCACAGGTATCATTTTTGTACCATCTGCAACAGTTATATTTTTTACTTTTTCTATTTTATTTTCTCCAACGCTAACTGTATCTCTATTTTTTAAATTACCATTTAAAATTTTAACAAAAGCATTTTTACCATTTTCATCAACTCTTATCATAAAAACATAAGCGGATAAATCACTATTTAAATTTTTAGATGTAGCTGGTATAAATTTATAAATGGCATCAACTAAATCTTCCACACCAACATCTATTAAAGCGCTACCACCAATAACCGGGAATAACTTACAATTGCGTGTTAGATAATACATTTTTTGTGCTAATAAATCCCCATCTATATCAAGTCCATTAATATATTTTTCCAATACTTCATCATCTACCATAGATACTTCTTCAATTATATCTTCAATTTTAGAGTTTTCAATGGATAATGTACCATCTTCATTTTTAATTACATCTTTTAGTGTAAGTGTAGGAACTTTCAAATTATTTTGAAGTTCAGCAATAACTCTGCTATAATCTGCACCTTGTCTATCCATCTTGTTTATGAAAATAATAACTGGTACATTTTTTTCTTGTAATGCTCTCCAAATAGTATAAGTTTGTGCTTCTAATCCCTCAACACCAGATATAACTAAAATCGCACCATCTAATACATTTATAGCTCTTTCTACTTCGGCAGAAAAATCTACATGTCCTGGAGTATCAATAAGCTGTATAGTTTTATCATTCAATTCAAACGATACAATAGAATCCCTAACTGTAATACCTCTTTCCTGTTCAACTTTCATATTATCAGTAACTGTATTACCATTATCAACTCTACCTATACTATCAATAACATTAGTATGATATAGTAAATGTTCTGTTATTGTAGTCTTTCCAGCATTAGCATGTGCAAATATACCTAAAGTTAGTACTCTTTTATCTTTTCTATTCAAGTCAATCACCTCCTTATTATTATACTATAACATCAACGATAAAACTTTAAATTCTCTTCATTTTTTCTAAAATGATAGTTTTAATTAATTCATTATATTCAACACAGCTTGGCTCTTTTATATTCATATTGTTTTCACTCATGTGTTTAGCTGCAGGACAACCGGTTCCACAAATATATCTATATTTACAATTCTTACATTTTCCTAAAACTCTAACACTTCTATTAAACCAAGCATTTATTTTTTCTTCATCTAATTCATATTTAGGATAAAATGTACCTACACGATAATCATTATTTCCAATGCCATGCCAACATTTATAAACATTTGATTTACAATCTAGTATGAATTGATTTTTGGATGCTCCACAATGTCTTAATACCGGCTGATAAGGTACATCATTAAATATACTTTCTATAAAATCAGCTGGATGAAATTTTTTTCTAAAAATACTCATGTTAGAATTTTTATCTTCTAATTCAAATATTTTTTCAATACCAATTTTTTCATTTACAATGTTTGCTTCGCCAGAACAACCACCATCTTGTAATAAATATAAATATGGTAGTAATTTTTCGTTATAATTAAACTCTTTAACTAATGTGTCTGCTAATTGTGATAATTCATTTATATTTGTTGCATCCACATTAACTCTTAAGACAATAGTTATTCCATTTTCAATTGATAAATGAATATTATTCATTATCAAATCAAAACTTCCTCTACCATCTCTAAATATCCTTCTTTTATCATGGATTTCTTTCACACCATCAACGGTAATTTGTATATGATCAAGGGTGTCTTTATATTTATTAAATAAATCAATATAATGATTCAAATCAACACCATTTGAAACAATATCAAGGGTATAATTTCTTTTTTTAGTTTGTTCAAAAATATATGAAATTGTTTTGATATTACATCTTAACAATGGTTCTCCTCCCATTATAGTAATTCTAATATCATCAGTAGTTTTTCCATGCTTATTTTCATAAACTTCCATTATTTTATCTATTCTCTCAAATTGTAAATCTACCATCTTTAAAGGATCAATATCTGTTGTACCTTTAATCATATAAGTTTGTTCATAACAATAAATACATTGTAAATTACATGCATAACTAGGGACTACTAAAAAATTAGGTGTTGCTTTTTTTTCTAATTCTTCTATTCTTGCATCAACACTTGCTATAAAGTTGTTGTATTCAACTTCATTTTCAAACAAATATTTTCTTTCTAATAAACTATTTACTATTGTTTGATCTAATTTATTAAATTCATTAGAAATTATTTTATCATAGATATCCTTTTCAATTATATCAGTTGCACCATTAATAAGATTAATCATAATAACCTCGTTATCATTATAATCTATAAACTCAATTTCTTTAATTAAATACATAAAACACCTCTTATTTCTTTAATTATATAGGGGATTTAAATCCCCTATATTTTGAGATTCGTCTAATATGAAATTAGATATGGTAATGACAAGATGCATTACTTGTTGTAACGTTTTCTGCTTTTACAACGACTTTTTTATTTACTGATTTCATTGTATGACCTCCTCTCAAATAATATTATACATTAATATTATATCCTTTATAATACAGATTTTTTATACACGTTATAACTTCAAGTTATGAATGATGACTTATTACAGTAAAAAAATGGGTATATCTTTGTATTTTTTTGCTTATTTATATGTTTTTTTTATATTTCATGTTATAATAACATTGAAAAAAAGGAAGTGTTTTTAATGAATATAAGTTATGAATTATACAAAACTTTTGATGTGGTTGCTAACTGTTCTACAATTACAGAAGCATCAAAAAAATTAAACATTAGCCAACCTGCAGTTACAAAAGCAATTAAAAACTTAGAATCACAATTAAATGGTAGTTTATTTATAAGAAGTAAAAATGGTATCAAGTTAACTGAAAATGGTAAAAAATTTTATAACTATATTAAACCAGCACTTATGCAAATGGCGGAGGCAGAAAAACTTTTTAATAATATCAGCAAAATAGATACTGGAGAAATTAGAATCGGTACAAGTAATACAATATTAAAATACTATTTAATGAAATACTTAAAAACTTATTCTGTAAACTTTCCAAAAATAAATATTTCTATTGAAGAAAGTTACACCCCAAATTTAATCAATATGGTTAAGAACGGAAACATTGATATAGCAGTTATTTATGCTAATGAAAACGATTCTAAATTAGATGGTCTTAAAATATATAACTTAAAGAAATTACACTATTGCTTAATTGGTAATAAAAAATACAAAAAGTATCACAATAAGAAAATCAGTTTTAGCGATATAAAAAATGAAAGTTTAATTTTAAATTCTATTAATCCAATACAAATATCCTTATTAAACAGTAGTAATAACACTGAATTTTTTAAATATAATGCACATATAAATCTAGCCAGTCATTCTTTGGTTTATGAATTTGTTAAAGAAGGATTTGGATTAGGAGTTGTTATAAAAGAATTCATAGAAGAAAAATTGAATTCTAAAGATTTGTACGAAATAAAACTTAAAGAAAAATTTGAACCAGTAAACTTAATTATGATTACAAATAAATCTGTTTTTCCAACTTATGCAACATCACAGTTAATGAATATTATAAATAATGATAAAGAAAAAGACAATTGATGTCTTTTTTGCTTTAAAAACTAATAATTAGTTCACCTCCAAACAAAAAGAGTTAACATTTTGACTCACATATACAACTTATAATAAAAAAAGGTTTTAAAGTAATTATATTATTATTTTTTCTCTTATAACTTACGACTGCTTTTTGGTTACTACACCATCATTTCCACTGGCGACTGCTACTCCTTTAAATAAATCTTCCACTGACATCTGTTCTCCAGTTTCTAATAGAATTTGACTTCCTCCCATCCCAGATGCATTCTCACTTACCGTTACGATGTCACTCCATTTTAATTCACCACGATCAATTTTCTCCATAACCAACAACATACTCATCATTTTCGTCATACTTGCTGGAGCCATTCGTTCATGCGCATTCTTCTCATAAAGAATCTTTCCACTAGATGCCTCTATTAAAATGGCAGATTTTCCTTGTTCTGCTAGTTTTAATGTATCTTCTTCTGCAAAAAGCATCATTGGAAAACAAAGAAAGATCGTCATGAATATACTGATTAATTTCTTTTTCATATTCCACCTCTATTAAAAAATATGAAAAAATTAAAATCTTATGACTCACTTAATGTATCCGTTTTGAACAAACTTCGTTTCATTCACGACAACAAAAGCTTTTGGATCTAATTTCTTTAATAATTGGTGTAAATCAGAAAAACGATGTTTATTAATTTCTAGAAATAATAAATGTTTCTCCT
>CALVKI010000088.1 GCA_944332635.1 uncultured Bacilli bacterium | reverse complement strand
AAAATTCAAAGTATTTTTATAAGCAAATTTAAAAATTCCCTAGAGAAAAATAAAATATCTAAATCTAAAAACATCTAAATTTTCAAAATTACAACTTTTTTCACTTTTTAACACATAAAGTCCGATTGTGTTTAAGTATTAACTTTTCATACTTACAATAAAACTGGTGATTAAATTGAAAGAATTAGGAAATAAAATGGCAACACTTCGCACCAAGAATAATTTAAAACAAAAGGATGTAGCAAGATTATTAAATGTAAAAGAAAACACTTATTCCAAATGGGAAAAGTGTTCTAATGATATACCTTTAGAGAAAGTTAATATACTAGCAAATTATTATGATGTTAACTTAGATTATTTATTAGGAATAACAAATAAGATAGAGCACAGTGAAAAATTAAAAATTGACTACAAGAAGATATGTGAAAGACTATTAGAACTTAGAAAAGAAAATCACTTAACCCAAAACAAGTTAAGTGATAAAATAGGATTTTTTCAAACAACTTACTCTAGCTTTGAAACTGGTGTAAGACGCCCTACTACTTATAAATTACTTTATATAGTAAACTTTTATAATGCTTCACTGGATTATGTTGTAGGTAGAACTAATACAAAGAAAATATATAATAATACATCAAAACTTCTCAAAAAATAATTATTATTTCTTTATAACAATTCTCATTTTAACTAAAAAGCCACATTTACTTTTTTCAATATCTATTGTATAGTTAAAGTAATAAATAGTATAGGCGGTGTGCTAAGTGAATTTTTTTAATTTTAAAATATTTAAGAAAGAACCAAACGCTCCATGGAGCAAATATTATGAAAAAAAAGCAATGAATTTAGACATTGAAGATATTTCATTATATAGTTTTTTTGAAGAAAAAGTAATAAAATTTGGAAATTCTATATGTCTAGATTATTATGGCAGAAAAATAAGATATAATGAATTACTAAGTAATATAGATGACTGTGCAAAAGGTTTATATAACTACGGAGTAAGAAAAAATGATGTAGTTACTATTTGCCTCCCCAACACATTAGAAGGTGTAGTTTCATTATTAGCATTAAATAAAATAGGAGCAGTCACTAATTTCATTCATCCTGTAAGTTCAGAAAATGAAATAATGAATTGTATAAATGAAACCAATAGTAAAGTATTAATTATTATTGACAGTGACTACTTAAAAGTAGAAAACATTATAAAAAAAGTTAAGCTTAAAAAAATTATTCTTGTAAGTATAAATGATTATATGACTTTTTTAAATAAGATAAGATATCGTAAAAACAAAATAAAAATAACACTTACCAAAAATAACAAAAAATATCAAATATGGCATGATTTCTTAGAAGAGGCTAAAGATCTTTATCTTAAAGAATATAATACTAAAGGAAATAAAGATGATCCTGCTATTATTCTCCATAGTGGAGGAACTACAGGTACTCCAAAAGGCGTTGTACTATCAAATGGCAATTTAATAGCATTTATTAAAAGTGCTACTATAGGTCAAAGCTATTTACAAAGAAATGATACTTGTTTAGCTTTAATGCCAATATTTCATGGATTTGGAATAATGCATAGTATAATATTTCCTCTAACAATCGGAATGAATGTTATTCTAAGACCAAAATTTGATGTTAGAGAATACTGTTGGATGATAAAAAAATATAAACCTCAGATATTAATGGGTGTCCCTACTTTATTTGAATCATTATTAAAAGAATGGAAAGAAGATATAGATCTTAATTTTCTAAAATGTGTTTTAGTAGGAGGAGACACTTTAAAAAAAGGTCTAAGAGATAAAATAAATAAATTTTTAAAAGAGCACAATGCAAATATAAAAGTAAGTGCTGGTTACGGTCTAAGTGAAGCAGTATGCGGTGTATCGTTAGGAGATCCAAAAAAGCAAAAAGCTGATGCTATCGGTATACCACTTCCTGGCATTTATGTTGGAATATTTAATGAGCTAGATGAAGAAGTAAATTACAATGAAGCAGGAGAAATTTGTGTTCATGGTCCCACAGTTATGATAGGATATTATAATAATGAGAAAGAAACTAATATAGCATTGCATGTTCACAAAGACGGTAATATTTGGTTACATACTGGAGATATTGGATCTATGGATGAAGATGGATATATAAAATTTATTAATCGTTCAAAAAGAATAATTATATCATCTGGATATAATATTTATCCAAATCAACTTGAAAAACTAATAGAAACTCATCCTTCAGTAATGTTATGTACTGTAGTTGGAGTTCCTCATAAACGTAAAATTGAAGTACCAAAAGCTTACATTGTATTAAAAAACAAGCACAAAAAGAAGGAAATAGTAACACTTGAATTAATGATGTTATGTAAAAAGAACTTACCAAAATATGCCTGGCCAATAAGCTATGAATATATGGATAGCTTACCAACTACAAGAGTAGGCAAAATAGATTTTAAAAAATTACAAGATGATGGAAAGAATGATAATAAATGAAAAAACTAATATTTAAAAGATTAGAAAAATTAGCAAAAAAAGATGCAAATAATTTTACTACCAAATTTGGACTAACAATAAGAAGGTTATTTCATAAACCAATCAGTTTAACATTTAAAATTATATTAAGAATTATTTATAAACAAAAGATTATTATTGATAAAAAGGTAAAATTAGATAAGGATAAAACCTATGTCTTTGCAGCAAATCACTCTTTCTACTTCGATGGTGCAGCAATTATCGCCACTGCAGATAGAAACTTTTATTCATTATTTGGAGCAACAGAACAATTACATGTTGAAATTCGTACTCTTTTTATTTGGATTTACGGTCTAATATATGTAAATAGGTTTGATAAAAAAAGTAGGAAAGATTCTATCCTTAAAATGAATAAAGTATTAGAAGCTGGAAATAGTATTTTAATATTTCCAGAAGGAAGATGGAATGATAGTGAAAATTTACTATGCCAAAAATTATTCAGAGGACCATATACCTTATCAGTCCAAAATAAAGTTGAAGTTGTACCAATATCTGTCTATAATGATAACTCTAATAATATTTATATTAGTTATGGAAAGCCTTTAAAATTATATAACTATGAAAAAGATAAAGCAATTCAAATATTAAGAGATTCTCTAGCAACTATGTATTATAATCAAATAGAAAAACATTCTTCTTTCTTTAATAGAAATGAAATAAAAGGTGATATTCACTTTCACTATATGGATCAAAGAATGTATGAATATAGTAAAGCTAAATGGCCAAGCAATTATTGTTGGGATGACGAATTATTTACATACAAAGCTGGCGATATTGATATTGATGATGTATGGAAAGATATTGGTAAAATTAAAATAGATAAAAATAATATTAATAAATTTATTGGAATATTAAAAGAATTAGAACAAAGAAAAAAATATGATTTTAAAAAATATATGAATGAAAACTATAAAAAGAAATACTAAACATCTTAGCATTTCTTTTAATTTAAACTAAATACACTTTTACCCAGTCTTTAACTAAATCACCAGCTATTGCATAACTACCTTTATTAGCATAACCAAGAAAGTGACTATCAATATGAAAATCACTACCACCACTCTTTTTAAGATTATGTTCATTACAATAATCAATTAAAAAATTAATTTGCTCCTCAGTATGTTTTCTATGAGCACACTCTATTCCATCTATTATATCTAAAGAGACTATTTCATCCAAAGTCTCTTTTATATTAGGTAAATTATAAACAAACGGATGAGCTAGAAAACATAAACCACCGACATCATGAATTAAAGAGGTTACATAGAATATATCTTTTTTACCAGCCGTTTGATCAATGTAAAAAGGGCTAGAGACTTCACAAAAATGTTTACGATAAAAACTTGATCTATCTACGATATTCATAAAAGATAAAATTTCTTTATTATCACTATATTTTAAAATATCATCAACTAAAACATCATTAGCCATATGATTAGGTTTAGTAATTTTTAAATCTAAAGAATATTTAATACCAAGTTCGTCACAAACATGCTTAAGTTTATCTAAAATCTCAGACTGACCTTCTACTGTAGAATGCACATATCCTTCTTTTATTATTTCACTTTTCTTCATCACTTCTAAATCTATACCATATCCTAACATATCAAACAATCTGCCATTATACACAAATTCTAACTCAACTCCAGGAATCACCTTACCACTATAAAGACGTTTAATGTCCATATTATTAAGTTCATCATAAGCATTTATATTATTATAATCTGTAATAGAAATAACATCAAGTCTTTTTAAATTAGCTTTTTCTAAAATCTCAACTACGCCAAATTCACCATCTGAATTTGTAGTATG
>CALVKI010000087.1 GCA_944332635.1 uncultured Bacilli bacterium | reverse complement strand
ATTAAAGCAGTTTTAGATTGTGGAAATGGAACGACTAGTTTATTCGCAAAAGAATTATATCAACAATTTCCACTTGATTTTGAAATTTTATTTGGTGAAAGTGATGCAACATTTCCAAATCATCATCCAGATCCTAGTGTTGAAAGTAATTTAGAAGCTTTAAAAAAACGAGTAGTTGAAACTAAAGCTGATGTTGGATTAGCCTTTGATGGTGATGGTGATCGTATTGGTATTGTCGACAATTTAGGTCGTATGGTGCCTATTGATAAATATATGATTTTAATGATGCGAGATATTTTACCAAAAACCAATAAAAAAAGAATTTTGTTTGATGTAAAATGTAGTAAAGCTGTCGAAGATGAAGCTAAAAGATTAGAATCAGATTATGAAATGTATCGTACTGGTAATTCTTATATGAAAGCACGTATGTTTAGTGGTGACTACATATTTGGTGGGGAATTATCTGGTCATGTATGGTTCCGTGATAAATTTCCAGGATTTGATTCTGGTATGTATGGTGGATTACGTATGGTAGAGTTACTTTCTCATCATTCAGAGTCCCTTAGTGAATTATTAGAAGATTTACCTGTATATTATTCAACTAATGAATTAAAATATCCATCCCCAGATGATCGCAAGCACCAAGTCATTGAAAAAATTAAAGAATATGTCAAAGAAAAAGGATATAAAATGAATGATATTGATGGTGTAAAAGTATTATTTGAAGATGGTTGGGCTCTTCTTCGTGTATCGAATACTGGACCTAATATTACTGCTCGTTTTGAAGCTAAAACGAAAGAGCGTTTACAAGAATTAGAAAATGAATTTTTGACTGTTTTAGAAAAATATAATGTGTGAAGGAGTGAAAAATGATGAATGAGAGAATTCAAAAAATTAGAGAATTAATTAGTCAATTGAAACAAATTAGAGATAAGATTATAAGAACTAATAATTTATCTACGCTTACTCCGGAGGAAACTAGTTTCTTAGAGTCTCAAAATATCTTAAAAGATTCAGTTAAAAAGAAAATATTATCCACATCAAGAGATAATATTTAGAATCATGTTTAACTAATAGGTAAGGATTATTAGCTACTTAAAGAAGAAACTAATAATCCTTACTTTTTTGTACTTTTTATAAGAAGTATATATAAAATAATATATTAGAATAAAGAATTAGAAATGAGAAATACATTTTTCTATATTCGGAAATATTATAAAATAAAAGTTAAAAGGTTATCTTTGTTTTTGAATGTATTATTTTTATTTATAATTAAAAAATTAATAAGGTTTAGTTGACGAGGGGAGTAATATATTTGACAGTATACCTCAAACGTGTTATTATAGCTGAAAATTTAAGGGTGATTTTATGAAAAAAAGTTATTTAAAATTATCTAATTTGGCTTTTAGTGAGTTCAATATAGTTGACTTTGATAATTTATTAGATTTATTTTTTTCTAATCAATTAGATATGGGAGAAGATTTATTTTATCATAATTATGCATTGGCTTTAGATTCGTTTATTAAAAATAATCGTAGTCTATTTGACAATGATAATAAAGAATTATCAACCAAACTGGGATATTATATTTTCTGTTTATATGGTAAAAATGTATTAAGAAAATATTTAGTCGATTTAAATATAGAACATAATTACATGAGTAAAATTTTTGCATTTGCTTCGCAGTCATGGGGAGAAAAAAAAGATTTACCTATTTATATACACAAATTGAATCGTTATTTTTCTTATCGATTATTAGAAGAAAAATATTATAATATTGATATGATGAAAATGAAAGAAGCTTTTGATATCTTTTTTAATGTTGATAATTTTACTGAAAAATATCAAAATATTCAAAGAAAAAAAGCATTTATAGAAAGAGAACATATTGATGAGCAAACTTTTAAAGATTATGTATGTATTTATGGTTTTGAACACACATCACTAAAAGATACTGTTCAAGATGTGTATGTTCGTCAAGTTAGTTCTTATAGAAATTATGGATTGAACTTTCAGGAATTGGGTAGTGTATTTCAAAAGGATATTTCCGCGACGGAAAATACTATTATTACACTATTAAATATGAATAATTTAGATGATTTAAAATTATTTGTTTATAGTGGTAATATAACAGATGTAGCTATTTACTTAATTTATGATCATGATATATATATTAGTAAAATTTATTCAAATAATAAAGATGAAATTATAAAAAAAGTGAATAAAGCCACGTTAGAACTCGAAAAAGAATATAAATATATATCTATTAGTAAAATAATGTCAATCATTGAAAAGATTGATGATGAAGATTTGATATATAAAATAGTAAAGAATAATCAAAACAAAAATTATGATGTTCAAAAATTTATATCAAGATATAGATTGTTAAAACCAGAACAAGAACAAAAACAAATTGAGAAGGAATTGAGATTCAAGATTAATAAGGCATTTCAAAGCATAAAAGATGAGAAGAAAAGAAAAAAAGAAGCTATTTTAAAAGTTGAAAATATGAAAATAATCAAATCATTTCATCAATTATTAGATGCGAATTATTCGTCGCTGAAAGAATTTGCCAAAAAGAATGGCTTTTCTTATGGTCGGACAATGATATGTTTTCAAATGTTAAAACAGGATAATCCTTCATTTTATAATGAAATAAAAAGACATTTAGATGATTTAGGAAGCCGAAAATATAAGATTATATTAACAAATATAAACAAAATTTGTGATGAAATTATTCATGGGATAAATTTAAAAGATGGAACTAAAAAAGAATTTGATCTTTTAGATTATTATTTAAAAACAAAATTAACTTTTGATGAATTTAATAGATTATATACACAAAGTGATGATTTTTCTATAAATGATAGAAGAAAAATCGCTCAGTTTTTAACTAAAGTTAAATCTAATACATATTTTAATATAAATCAAGAGTTAGAATCAAAAACTGTTTTATTGGTTAATAACGAAATGCACACTGTGACAAAAGATGAGAAATTATCAACTATTGAATATTTAAAAAGTAAAAATATACCACTTTATTATTCTGTTTATTGTGTCGCTTTAAGAAGACTTGTTAACGGAACATTAGTTGATAAAGAAGAATCTAAAGAGAATGTTAATATATTAAAAAAATCTTAGTTAAAAGCTAAGATTTTTAATTTGTATATCGTAATGTTTCATTAGAAATATTAAAAATAATTCCTGCCATAATCATATAACTAAGTAGGGAAGATCCACCATAACTAATGAATGGTAATGTGATTCCTGTGATAGGCATTA
>CALVKI010000086.1 GCA_944332635.1 uncultured Bacilli bacterium | reverse complement strand
AGGAAGAATATTATCAGTAAAAGAAGGAAAATATGTTGGAAGTGTAGCACCTTTTGGATATGATAGAGTAAAAATAAAAGGCGATAAAGGTTATACATTCAGAAAAAATGCAGAGGCAAATACAGTAAAGATAATATATGATTTATATGTTTATGATAATTTATCGATAGGAAATGTTACCAAAAAACTAAATGAAATGGGATTAAAGCCAAGAAAAAAAGAGGAATGGTCTGTGACAACTGTAAAAGATATATTAGCTAATCCCGTTTATATAGGAAAAATAAAATGGAATGGCAGAAAAGTAGTAAAAGTATATAAATATGATAAACTAATATCAACAAGGCCAAGAAATGATGATTATATATTAGTTCAAGGGCTACACAAACCGATTATTGATGAAAAAACATGGAAAATAGCATCAGCTAAAAGAAGTCTGAACTCTGCACCTGTAAATCACAATAACACAATTCAAAATCCTTTATGTGGTTTAATTATATGTGCTAAGTGTGGTAAAAAAATGAAGAGAAAGTCTTACTCAAAACTTAGTAAAGAACCAATTTTATATTGTGATAATCCTAAATGTGACAATATAAGCTCAAAGTTTTGTTATGTAGAAAATAAGGTTTTATACGGATTGAAAAAATGGTTAGAACAATACAAATTTGATTATCAAGAACATTTAGATAAAATCAATCATAACAAGATAAAATCAATAGAAGAAACAATCGCATCATTAGAGCAAGAGGCTAAAAAAGAAAATGATAAGTTACTCAGTATATTTAATTTTTTAGAAGATGGTACATATACAAAGGAAATGTTTAAAGCAAGAAGTGAGGCTACATCACAAAATCTAGCAAAAATAAATAATTCGATTCAAAACTATAAAACAAAATTATCACAAGAAAAAATGGTTGATAGGAAGAAAGAAGTATTAGTACCCAAAATCGAAAACATATTAGATGTATATAATCTATTACAAACTGCAGAAGAAAAAAATAATTTACTAAAAACAGTAATTACTCGGAGTTACATATCTAAAAACTAAAAAAGCAATAAGAAAAGACTCAGAACCAACAAATTTTATTATAAATATATATCCTAAAATTAATAGGAAAATATAGAAAAGTGAGTTTAATTATTTTAAAAAAGTTAATTAATCATGTAGAAAAATAAAGTATTTTATTATATAATAGACAAAAAGAGAAGTAGAGAGGCGAAAAAATGAATGATTATTTTTCAAATTTAAATGAAACCATAAAACAATATTTTAATATCTTATCAGATGAAATACCAGATTTTTTATACGATTATATAAATACTCCTGAAATGCAAAAACAAAATGGAATCAGTGTATCTTGTGGAACGATATATTCTAAAATGTATAATCAGATGTGGTATTCAAGTTTAGACCATAGTGTAGCAGTTAGTTTAATAGTTTGGCATTTTACCAAAGATAAAAAGCAAACTTTGGCTGGACTTTTCCATGATATAGCAACTCCAGTTTTTAAACATTGTATCGACTTTATGAATAAAGATTATGAGACACAAGAATCTACCGAAGAACTAACTACTAAAATCATAAAAAGATCTAAAGAAATTATGGGATTATTAGAAAGAGATAAGATTCAAATAGAAGAAGTTAATAATTATCATATATATCCTATTGCAGACAATGATACACCACAATTAGCAGCAGATAGATTAGAATATACTCTTTCAAACGGTTTAGGGGCAACCCAAAAAATTTGGGAATTAAATGAAATAGAAAAAATTTATAAAAATATAGAAATTCAAAAAAACGAAGATGGAATAGAAGAACTCGGATTTAAAGACAAAGAAATAGCAGAAAAATTCGTACATGCAGTGAGTATGTTATCTTCGATGTATAGGAGAGGTAAAACTAAATTTTCGATGCAATTTTTAGCAGATATTATGAAGAAAATGTCTGAAAAGAATTTAATAACCATAAATGACTTATATAATCTTTCTGAAAAAGAAGTTATACATAAGATAGAAAATTGCAAAGAAAATAAGATAGATGAATGTTTTAAAATATGGAAAAATGCTACAAAAATAAATGAATCTGATATAAAAGTAAATGATAAATATTGTGTTAACATAGATAAGGTGAAAATTAGATATATTAATCCTTTAGTAAGAAATAAAGACAATTTTATAAGAGTAAATAAGATTTCTGATATGGCAAATCAAGATATTGAAAAGGCATTAAACTATAAAACTAAGAAATATGCATACTTAAATTTTGATTTTAAATAGACAACATCGTGGTACAGAAGAATTAGCACACTTAGAAATGGTAGGAACAATAGTTCATCAATTAACAGAAGGAGCAACTATAGAAGAAATAGAAAAAGCAGGTTTGAGTAGCTATTATACAGACCATGGAGTAGACGTATATCCACAATCAGCAGCAGGCTCTCCATTTACAGCAGCATATATAGCATGTAAGGGTGACCCAATAGCAAACTTACAAGAAGACTTAGCAGCAGAACAAAAAGCAAGAGCGACATATGAAAAATTAATAGACTTATGCCGAGATAATCCAGATGTATTAGACCCACTAAGATATTTAAGAGAAAGAGAAATAGTACACTTACAAAGAATTAGAGAAGCATTAAGAGGTGTTCAAGACAAATTAGCTGAAAAGAAATATTATATGAATAATAATAACTGCTAACTTTTAATCAAAATTCATATTAAGAAAAAAACTGCATTCTATAGTTAGTTAAAGAATGCAGTTTTGATATTAATTATTGATTTTTAATTTATACAATATTTGTATTTTTTAATTATTTATCTGGAAATACTATTCCACTAATACATTTATCATAGATAAATTGTTTTAAATCCTCCATATCATTTGTTTCATAATATTTTGTTAATTTTTCTCCAAACGTAATATCTTCATCAATCGGTATACTTATTACACCTTTTCCATTTTGTATCATTATTTTATTTGCAAATAACATTGCTGTTC
>CALVKI010000085.1 GCA_944332635.1 uncultured Bacilli bacterium | reverse complement strand
CGTTTACGGGTAAGTAAGAGTGACAAGGGCAATTGGCAGACTAAAAAGCTACCAAATGGTAGCTGCCAGTGTCAAGCCTTATAGGCTTCAGAGAAAAACCACCCTTTTTAAGGGTGGATTTTTACTTTGGGTTTACAATTTTTAATTTAGTATTAATTTCTAAATTTTTAACAGTATTTCGTGGTAGAAAATATACATTATAAACTTTTCTTTTTGGGAAAATATACTTTTCTGTTTTCATATTTTCATACATATATAGAATATTATCTTCTTTATCAGTTAAGACAATGTCTATTTTTTGACATAGAAAATTTGTAGTTACAAATCTCTTTTTTGGAAATTTTATTCCATAATCGATTGGTTCTAAAACAAATTTTAATCCTTTAAATCTATCCCAAAACTTTGTTAATTCTATTAATTTAATTTTTTTTCTTTTTACTTGTAGGTACATATTTTTCCTTCTTTCACATATATTTTAACATGTTTTTGTTCATTTACAAAGTGTATTAAGTATGATATCATATATAAGAGAAGGAGGTAATAGTATGAGTGGACATTCTAAATGGGCAACGATTCATCGTAAAAAAGGATTAATTGATGCTGCGCGTGGAAAAGTATTTCAAAAATTGGCAAAAGAAATTATGGTAGCAGCTAAGGGTGGTAGTCCTGATCCAGAGCAGAATGCGGCTTTGCGATTGGCTGTTGATAAAGCAAAAGCACAAAATATGCCAAAAGATAATATCAATAAAGCGATTGAAAAAGCAACGGGTTCTGGAGATGCAGAAAATTACGAAAGTGTTAGATATGAAGGATATGGACACGGTGGAGTTGCGTTCATGGTAGATTGTTTAACTGATAATCGTAATAGAACAGCCTCACAAGTTCGTAGTGCTTTTACTAAAGCTGGTGGAAATTTAGGAACGGATGGATCTGTTAGTTATATGTTTTCACGCCGTGGTTCTATTGTAATTCCTGCTGATTATGATGAAGATACTATGATGATGGTATCACTTGATGCTGGTGCAGAAGATTTTCAAAAAGTAGAAGATAATTATTTAATTACTACAGATACTGAAAATTTTGTAAGTGTTCGAAATGCTTTAGAAGAAAATGGAGTAAGAGAATTTTTAGAGTGTGAACTTACTTATATACCAAATATGGAAGTAACACTTGATGAAGAGGGTACAGAAAAAGTACATAAGTTAGTAGATACTTTGGAAGATTTAGATGATGTACAAGATGTTTATTATAATTTAAAAGAGGATTAAATTGGATATTCAAAGAAATAAATTAGGAATTTGTGATTTTTTCTTATTAGAAGATATAGAACATCAAATTGTATCTATGAAGTTATCTATATTAGATTCTACTTTTACTTTTAATTGTGAGAAGTTTGACTTAACGTATATGGAAAGGTTACATGCTTTTTTGTTTGGTGATATTTATTATTTTGAAGATTTGCAAATTAGTAATGTTTATAGTTTAGAAAAATTAGAAAAAGTAAATCAAGAGTTTTCTGATTTTAATCAGAAGCTTTTGCAAGGTGATATTTCTTTAAAAGAATTTAAAGAATTCTTTTATCATATATGGCAATATCAATTTTTTTATGATGGAAATACTAGGACTGTATTAGGTATGATGAAGGTTTATATAGATTCTTATCAGTTGCCTTTTTTTATAGATACTAATGATGATTTATTGTACGGTGGAGAAATCTTTAAATCAAGGAAGTTATTTGAAAAACCTCTTGAAAAATTTTTTAAAGAGAAGTAGTTGATTGATACTTTTCTTTTTTCCTATATAATAATTGTGGAGTTGAAGAATAATGTATGATTATATAAAAGGGACTGTAGTTGAATTAAAATATAATTCTATTGTAGTTGATAATAATGGGATTGGCTATTTGATTTATGTACCAAATCCTTATGCTTTTGAAGTTAGCAAAGATTATAAAGTTTTTGTTTATCAACAAGTAAAGGAAGATGAAGAAGCTTTATTTGGTTTTAAAACAAGAGAAGAAAAAGAGTTGTTTTTAAAACTTATTAGTGTTAAAGGATTAGGATGTCGTATGGCTCTTCCTATTTTAGCTGTGGGATCAATCGAAGGAATTATGGATGCAATCGAGAGAGAAAATATTTTATATTTGAAGAAATTTCCTAAAATTGGTGAGAAATTAGCTAGACAAATTATTTTGGATTTGAAGGGTAAATTAGAATTTATTGGTACAGGTATTACTGATGATGTTGTTGAAACACAAGAGGAATTACAAGAAGCTTTATTTGCTTTAGGATATAAGGATAAAGAAATTAAGAAGGTTATTGGTCATATAGATGATAGCAAGTCTATCGAGGATCAAATTAAAGAAGCTTTAAAATTATTATTACGATAAGTGAAAGGGGAGTTAGATTATGACAGAAGAAAGTGTTGTTACCAATTATCATTTGGAAGATGATCAATTGATGGATAATACTATTCGTCCAGAAAGTATTAATGAGTATATTGGGCAAGAAGATGTTAAAGAAAATATTAGAGTTTTTGTTGAAGCTGCTAAAATGAGAAATGAACCACTCGATCATGTTCTTTTATATGGTCCTCCAGGCTTAGGTAAGACAACGCTTGCTTTTATTATTGCTCATGAACTTGGTACTAATATAAAAACTGCCAGTGGTCCTAGTATTGAAAAGAGTGGAGATTTAGCTGCAATTCTTTCTTCTTTGGAGCCAGGAGATGTATTATTTGTTGATGAAATTCATCGTATGCCTAGATATATTGAAGAAATATTATATCCGGCAATGGAAGATTTTTCATTGGATATTATTGTTGGAAGTGAAGGAAACAGTCGTAATATTAAAATTGATTTACCACCTTTTACTTTGGTTGGGGCAACAACTAGAGCTGGAGATTTATCAGCTCCTCTTCGTGATCGTTTTGGTATTACCTCTAAATTACAATTTTATACAGTTGAAGAACTTACTGATATTATCAAGAGAACTGCTAGGGTACTTAATGTGGAGATAGAAAATGGTGCGGCTGTAGAACTTGCTAAAAGAAGCAGGGGCACACCTAGAATTGCTAATAGATTATTTAAACGAGTTCGAGATTTTGCACTTGTTAAAGGAAATGGTATTGTTGATTTAGCTATTACAGAAGCTGCTTTAGAACGTTTAAAAGTTGATAAAATGGGACTTGATAATACTGATCATGAATTATTACTTGCAGTTATTGAAAAGTTTGGTGGGGGTCCTGTTGGAATTGATGCTCTTAGTAGTTCTATAGGTGAAGAAGTTACTACTATTGAAGATGTTTATGAACCCTATTTATTGCAGATGGGATTATTAAAGAGAACTAGTCGTGGTAGAATTGCTACTGATAAGGCATATGAAGTTTTAGGCTTAAAAAAACAATGAGATAGATTAATTTTTGTGTATAGGTATTTATTATAACTATTTTACAGTTGTTTTAAGAGACTTTAGGAATTTAAGCTAGATAGTTAGGGAGGTAGAGGAGAATGACAGTAGAAGAATTTAATTATGATTTACCAGAGGAATTGATTGCTCAAACACCTTTGAAAAAAAGAGATGAATCTCGTCTTATGGTTTTGGATAAGGATACTGGAGCAATTGAACATAAATGTTTCAAGGATATTATTTCTTATTTGGAGCTAGGAGATACTTTGGTTTTAAATGATACTAAAGTACTTCCTGCAAGACTTTTTGGAGAAAAAGGAGATACTAAAGCTGCTATTGAAGTGTTACTATTAAAAAATATAGAAGGCGACACATGGGAGTGTTTAGTAAAGCCTGCCCGTCGTATTAAAATTGGCACAGTGGTTATATTTGGTGCTGGAAGATTAAAAGCTACATGTGTTTTTGTTGGTCAAGAAGGTATTCGCCATTTTAATTTTTCTTATGAAGGTATTTTTTTAGAAGTATTAGAGGAATTAGGTACAATGCCACTTCCTCCTTATATCCATGAACAATTGGAGGATCAGTCTAGATATCAAACGGTTTATGCCAGAGAAGTTGGTAGTGCTGCTGCTCCAACGGCTGGGCTTCATTTTACTAAAGAATTATTAAAAGAAATAGAAGATAAAGGTGTTCATATTGCTTATATTACTCTTCATGTTGGATTAGGTACTTTTCGACCTGTTAGTGTCGATACAGTAGAAGAGCATGAAATGCATAGTGAATTTTATCAAATGACAAGAGAGGTTGCTGAACTTTTAAATGAAACTAGAAAACAAGGTAAGCGAATTATTAGTGTTGGTACTACTAGTACTAGAACATTAGAGACAATCATCAATTTGTATCCAGAATTTCGTGCATGTAGTGGTTGGACTAATATTTTTATTTATCCAGGTTATAAATTTAAAGCTATCGATTGTTTAATTACTAATTTTCATTTACCAAAATCTACTTTGGTTATGTTGGTATCTGCTCTTGCAGGAAGAGAAAATATTTTATATGCTTATAAAACAGCTGTAGAAGAAAAATATCGCTTTTTTTCTTTTGGAGATGCGATGTTTATTAAGTAGGTGATATTATGGATGATAGAATTTTAGATATATTTTATAATAGAATTCTTCCACAAGCTAATAGTAAAAATATGGTTTCTATAGATGGATTTTTGTTTGATGTATCATTTTGTTTATCTAATCAAATTGAACTCATCAATAATCAAGATATTCCTGTTATTCAAATTCATAATCAGCAACGTTTTAATAAGGCGTTAATTCAGTATACAGATAGTATGATTTCTTTTTTAGAGCAATATCCTGAGTTACAAAAGTATGATTATGTTTATTTTGAGGGCAATGTTGATGCAATTATAGCTTCTTCTGTTTTGAATGTTTGGTTTAATGCAACAGAAGAAGATTTTCGTAATCCTGAAGATTTTTTAGAGCAAAGAAGACGTTTTTTAACTAATTCTATTTCTATGCAAGAATACTTTAAGCGACATATAGGTGATATAATTCATGGTAAGGTTCCTCATCATTTTGAAGCAAATGTTGATGTTTGGAATCCATCTGGTAATGAAACGCCTTATGTTTTTCGCAGTAAAATGTGTGGAGAAAACGGTAGTACTCTTTCGTTACCTAATATTGGTTTTGGTTTAGATGGAGATAGAGCTTATGTTTATGTTGTTCACCATGGAAAAATGGATACTAAATTATCCGATGGTGAAAGAAAACTAAATCGAATTTTATATCAAACAAATCAAAATGTTTCTGATGATTACTCTTTTGAAAATATTCAGGATGTTTCTGTGTCTAGCATCGTTGCTTTAACTTTATTTATTTCTTTTTTACAAGATATTTCATGTAATGAAATGATTGTAAAGGCTAATTTTCCTATTAGAAATATGGCAAAAATGAATAATGTTAGGGTTCCTTTTGAAGAGTTTGAACGAATTTGTAATAATACAATAAATAAGTATTATAGAAACTTTAGAAGACTTTCCTATCATTTTCCTGAATTGGAGATTGTAAGTTATCCCTATGAGTCGGATAATTCGATGCATATACAAATTCCATCTTCTTTTTCTATTAATTCTGAGGATTATATTCATCAGGTTTATGGTAGTATGAAAAAGTATATAGATATTAAGAAAAAATAACAAATATTATTTGCTATTTTATATTTGTTATGTTATAATTGTAGACGTCTAAGCGATGATCCGCTGTTTTATTTAAATATGATCATTTGTGGTATATATTTAGAGAGGAGAACTTGGTATGAATATTATTGACAAAATTAACAAAAAACAACTTAATCCTAACGTTCCAGAATTCCGTGTTGGAGATACTGTAAGAGTTGACGTTAAGATTATTGAAGGTAAGAGAGAGCGTATTCAAGCATTTGAAGGAACTGTGGTAGCTCGTCGTGGTGGAAGTGTTTCTGAAACATTTACAGTCCGTAAAATGAGTAGTGGAGTTGGAGTTGAAAGAACTTTTCCAATTCATTCACCAAAAATTGCTGGAATTACAGTAGTACGTAAAGGTAAAGTAAGACGTGCTAAACTTACATTCTTAAAAGGTATGGTAGGTTCTTATCGTATCAAAGAAAGAGGATAATAAAAAAGTAAGGGTATAGCCCTTATTTTTCTTTTAAGAATAAAAAAATAGTGATAGAATAATATAGAAGGTAAGGTGTTGATTATGGAAGAGAAAAATGAACCAATGAAAAAAAATTATGTAAAAGAATTTTTGCCTTATTTTATTATTATAATAGTCGTTGTGCTTGTAAAAATGTTTATTGTTTCACCAATTAGAGTTAATGGCGCATCAATGAATCCAACTCTTAATGATAAAGATATTATGTTGCTTGATGAAATTAGTTATAGATTTAGTGATATTGAAAGATTTGATATTGTTGTAGTGAAAGAAAAATCGGAATATTTGATAAAAAGAGTTATAGGTTTACCAGGTGAAAATATTTCGTATAAAAATGGAAAACTTTATATTAATGGAAAGCACATAAAAGAAGATTTTAAACATAAGGAAACAATGGATTTTTCTACTACTTTAGGTAAAGATGAATATTTTATTATGGGTGATAACAGAACAAACTCTACTGATAGTCGTATTTTTGGACCTGTTTCTCGTGATGAAATTATAGGAAAAACATCACTTACAATTTTACCTATTTCTAGATTTGGTAATAAGTATTAATATCATAAGCGTATTTTGTAATACGCTTTTTTGTTGTTTCTTTTTTTATTTTATGATATAAAGTAGATAGTTTGAAGGTGATGTGAATGATAGTTGAATATGATTCTATGTATGATGAAGAAATTAAAGATTTATTAGTTGAATTACAGAGTCATATTAGTGATATTGATAGAGAAAGTTATAATATTTTAATTGATGATTCTCGTAATTTATATTTTAATACTACTTTAGAAGTTTTGGAAAGGTAAGATTTTTCTATACAAAGTGAATGAAAGAATTGTTGGTTGTATTCTTTTATAAAAAAACAGCTATTTCTTTTATGAATCAAATGGTTATCATAGTTGTACAATGTATATTATTGATAAACAATTAGAAGATTCGATTTTTATTTTAAAAGAGAATTATCTGTTAATAGAGATGTTTCAGTATATTATTTAATTTCATTTTTCTAATTTTTATATTGCGATGGGAAGTATTTTTTAGATGAGAGAGGATTATCAATATGGTCGTGATTTGAATTGTCAAATTAAGGACTTAGATATTATTTATTATAAAGCAGATAATTTAAGTGTTGATGCTGATATTAAGTATTATGAAATGATTTAACAATGTGCTAGAAGTCGAGGCATTATGGTATAGATATTTTTAGTAGAACTATTTGTCCTATTAAACTCGATAGTAATTCAGAGTTATAATATAAAAGAGTAATGAGTTGGAAAAAATACTTTTCTAGGTTAACCGTGATAGAATGGTAGGAGATAGTATAAAAAATTTAATAGAAAAATATTAAAGTATTATTACTGTGGAAGACTTATTTTAGTTTATAAGTAATAAAAATAAAAAAGTTATTCTATTATGTGTTATTTTAAGTATATTTTTATATATGTTATAATTAAGTAGTAGCAAATGGAATAAGTTAGTATGTGATAAGTATATAAAAGTTGATGATTATATATAGTTTATATAAAGATGGTGGTAAAATGTCAAAGGTATCTAATGTAATTTTGATGCTTCAATATTTAGAAAATGGAAGAAAATATACTATTAAAGAATTATCACAAAAGTTAGAAGTATCTGAGAGAATGATTAGATTATATAGAGAAGAACTAGAGAAAGCAGGAATATATATTGATACTATTATGGGGCGTTATGGAGGATATGTGTTAAATCAAAGTATACGAATTCCTATTAGAAAATTTACCAAAGAAGATTATGATTTTTTGCATAATTTGAAATTAACTGGTGATAAACAAGAAAAATTAAATATAATTGCAGATAAAGTTCGTGGCGTATATTTTGATTCAAAAAGTGAAAATATCGAATTAAAAGATCAAATTAAAAATAGTTATAATATTTTAACTAGGGCAATAAAGGAAAAAAGAAAAGTTAGAATAAATTATTATTCTTTTACACGAGGTAATCAAGATCGAGTGATATGGCCTTATGATATGTTTTTGTATAATACAGGATGGGGATGTGCGGCATTTTGTGAGTTAAAAAATGATTTAAGGCATTTTGAATTAAAAAGAATAAACCATATTGAATTATTGAATGAAAAGTTTTAATTAGACGAAATATTTCCTCTTTAAATGATATAAGTTATTTAAGGAGGATTTTTTATGGATGAAAATAGATTTAAAGAAATGATTTTAAATGGTAAATATATATTATGGTTGTCTAAAATTATGCAAAAGTATGAAGAAATTGATGATATATATTTTGTTCGTAATCATAAAATTAGTGAAGAAGATCAAACATTTATTAGTTATTTAGAAGATTTATTTTTAGAATTAAATAAATTTGTTATTGGTCACAAAATGGATTATAAAAATATTTTTTCATATTTTTTAAAATACAATGGAGTTTTATATAATATATATTCTGGTTCAGAAGGATTTAGTTGTAGAAAAGTAGATATTAATTTTATAGTTCCTTATGTTGAATATAAAGATTTAAAAGAAGAATGTAGAAAAAATATGAAGTATAATTTTAATAAATTATCTAGTCGAGTAATGGATGCTTTATATAATAGTGATTTAGAAAAGATAAATTATGAATTGTCTAAAATAGATGGACCTACAATGATTTCTGCAGTAGGAGGTTCAAGCGTTGTGGCGGAATTTGCTACTAAAATATTATCAAAAAAAAATCATATAATAACTACAAGTATGGAGCCTAATGATTTTAAAGGTTTTAACGTTGATTTATATAAAAATGTTTTAGCTTGTAGTTATTCAGGTAGTAATTATTGGGTAGAATTAGCCTTTTCAAATAAATTAAAACGTTATTTGTTATCGGGTAAAGAAAATACTAAAGCAGATGTAAATTTAACTTATAATATTCATGATGAAGAATATAGTTTTATATCTTTAGGTGCTACATTAATTCCTTGCAGTATATTATTAAACTATTATTTAAATGGAGAGAAAAAGCAAATTGTTGAAAAAATGAAACCTTATAAGTATAATTTCGATGTTAGATGTGATGCGTTTGAAATATTTACTGATATAGCTACATCTACAGCTAGTAAATATTTGGAATCTACGATGGTAGAATCAGGGATTGGATTACCAATCATTCATGGTAAGTATTCATATTGTCATGGAAGAAGTACTTTATCAACTACGTATAATAATATAGCAATTTATTTTAATTTAAATACCGAATTAGATAAATTGTTGATTGGTGAATTACATCAATATTATAAGGAAGTTATTATTTTAAATACGCAAAATGATTTTATGAGTGAATTTAATTTATTATTGCAATGTATGTATTTAACAGAATATATTGCAGAACAAAAAAATATAGATTTATCAGGGGTTAATTATAATCCTATAGCAAAAAAACTCTATAAGTATCGTGGTGGTATGTAAAATATGTAATAATTTATATGTTATGTTTAATATTTATAATAATTTTATTAAATTATATCAATTATGTATTTTGATATTTTGTAAGTTTACTTATAAATAGTTTAAAATGGAAGAATAAATAGAAGTGTGAAATAGGTATAGGAAAATGAACTAGAAAATTTTGCTTACACAAAATTTTTTTTTATGTTACAATTGGTTTTGTGCAAAAAATTAAATTGTTAGAAAGGTGAGTGAGTATATATGAAAAATTTAGATTTGGAAAATGAAAAAATTGGTAAGTTGTTACTTAATTTTTCTATTCCTTGTATTATTTCAATGTTAGTAGGCGCTTTATATAATATAGTTGATCAAATTTTTATTGGAAATGGTGTTGGCTATTTAGGTAATGCTGCTACTAATGTTGTTTATCCTTTTACTGTTATTGCGTTAGCTTTAGCACTTTTGATTGGTGATGGTACTTCTGCTTTATTTAGTTTAAATTTAGGTAAAAAGGATTATTATAAAGCAAATAAAGGTGTAGGAAATTCAATTGTTTTAATGCTAATTGTATCAGTTGTTATTACTTTGTTAGGATTTATTTTTAGTGATAACATTTTAAAAATTTTTGGTGTAACTAATAGTACATATAGTTATGCTAAAGATTATTATCAAATTATATTAATGGGAATTCCATTTTATGTTTTAACTTCAGGATTAAATGGTATTGTTAGAGCAGATGGGGCTCCTAAATTTGCTATGTTTGCTACTTTAATAGGTGCAATATTAAATATTATATTAGATCCTATCGCAATTTTTGTTTTAAATATGGGAGTAAAGGGAGCAGCTCTTGCTACAATTATTGGGCAAGTTGTTTCTTGTGTTATTACTTTGTTATATTTTATCAAACCTAGAAAGGTTAAATTATCTGGACATACATTCAAATTGGATAGACAAATATGCAAAAATATAGTTATGTTAGGAGTGTCTAGTTTTATTACACAGATATCTATTGTTATAGTTATAGCTGTTGCTAATAATATGATAGTAAAATATGGGGCATTATCAAAATATGGTGCAGATATCCCATTATCTGTTGTTGGTATTGTGATGAAAGTATTTGCTATAGTTATTGCTATTGTTATTGGTGTTTCTATTGGCAGTCAGCATATTATTGGTTATAATTTTGGTGCTGGAAAGTTAGATAGAGTTAAAAAAACTTTTAAGTCAATTCTGATTACTAATATGATTGTTGGTATAATTGCTTTTATATTATTCCAGATTTTCCCACAATATATTATTAATATCTTTGGTAGTGAGAGTAAATTATATAATGATTATGCACTTTTATGTTTTAAAATATATTTAGCAGGTATTGTATTTACATGTATTACTAAGAGTTGTAGTATTTATCTGCAATCTATCGGTAAACCAGTTAAATCTATGATATTATCACTTTCTCGTGATATTGTTATCTTTATACCTACATTGATAATACTTGCTAGCATTTATGGTGTTGTAGGAATGCTTTGGGCTGCATTAATTGCTGATATCATATCTTTTGTTCTTGCTATCATTATTATCTTGAGTGTTCATAATACTAATGTAGTAGTTGATAGAAAAGAAAAAATAATGGAGAAAGGTATTAATTATCTTCCTAAAAATATTGTAATTACGATTGCTAGAGAATATGGTTCTGGTGGAAGATATGTTGGTGAGTTATTAGCCAAGGAATTAAATGTTTCTTTTTATGATAAAGAAATTATAAGGTTAGCTTCCAAAGTATCTGGTTTAACAGAGGAATATATTAAAGAGAAAGAGCAAAGAAAAAGTGATTTTAATACTTATTATAATAATGATGATGAGATATTTATTGCAGAAAAAGAAGTTATTCAAAATATTTGTAAAAAGCCATGTGTTATTATAGGAAGATGTGCAGATTATATTTTAAAAAATCAGAAAAATGTTTATAAAATATTTTTATATAGTACTGAAGAAAATAAAATTAAACGTTGTACTAAGTATTATGGTATTAAACGAGATGATGCTAAAAAGATAATTAAAAAAGTTGATAAAGCTAGAGCTAAACATTATGAATATTATACTAATCTTAAATGGAAAGATTTCTCTAATTATGATTTAGCTATCAATGTTGATAAATTAGGCGTTTTAGGAACTGTTAATGCTATTAAAAAAGTTATTATAGATAAATAATATAAGAGTTACTTTAGTTGGATGTGACTAAGTGACTTTTTTTATTAAATAAAAAAACAAATAAATCAAAATAGATTTAATTGTTTTTATACAATTTTCTTAAAATAGGTAATAATTGATTTTTAAATATATAATTATTACTATATCTAGTTCTAACTTTTGTTTTTGCTGTGATAATATCACTTTCTAATAATTGATTAATTTTTTTGGCATTATCTATGTAATATTGCATTTCATTTGGATAATATGTTTCATAGGTATTATATCCGTTATTTTTTGCATCCCAATTCATGAAGTAACAGTTAATTGATTTTCCTAATTCTTCTAGGGCGGGGACTTTTTTATTTAATATAATTACGTTTCCTTTACTTGCTGCTTCTAACACTGTTAATCCGAAAGATTCTGAAAAAGAAGGACAGATAAAAATATTAGATAAACTAAATAAGTCTAATACCGCTTTTCTTGGAAAACCATTTTTGTATCCGTAGTCAGTAGTAAATATTATATCTTCTTTGTTCAAACCATGTGTTAGACCATTTTTTATAATAATTTCTTTATATTTTTTACTATCTATATCTATAGAAGGAAAATCACAATAGATTACTTTAATAGATTTTCCGGTTACTTTTTTTAAGCTTCCTGCTAAGGCTGCAACTTTTTCTTGTTTTTTACTTTGAGTAAGCCTTGCAGGGTAAATAATTAGTATTTCTGATTCTATAAATTTCGTTTTTTCATTTAGATCATTTACTTCTTTAGATAAAAATTCAATTAGTGGTATAGAATTATTAATTACTACACATTTTTCTTTTGGAATATTGTATTGATGACTTAATGCTTTTATTCCAGATTGTGTTGGATAAGCAAATATTGTATTTGGCATATCAGTATAACGGTATTTTAATTCTTCTATAATTTCTTTTGGCCTTGTTGCTGGAAAGGAGTGTATAAAGGATATGAATTTAAGGTTTGGTAAACTTTTTTGAGCTTTTCTAATTGCTACATTATGAATATAGTGCCAACCTTGGTATAAAATATCATGCATGATACATATATCAAAAGATTTTAATTTTTCTGTAAAATCTTTTGAAATTACATTGACTTCATCATAAAAGGTATCATGAAGTTTTTTATTTTGATTAGAGTAATCATACCATTTGATTTGTTTATTATTTATAGTGTTTTTGATTTTAATCCATTTTAATCGCTTATCTAAAAATATTCCCCATTTTTCTTTTTCATTTATTGTTTCACTTACAACAATTGTTATATCTATATTATTTTCTAGTAGCATTTTTATATGTTCAGATACTACATTGACGAGTGAATATGTTTGGCTTAACCCATTAAACATTGTTAGTATGGCAATTTTCATTAGCAATCACTACAAAGATTTTTTGTGGTTTTAATCTTATTTTGTAAAACAATTTCTAAATTAGTAATTGTTACTAGCATGTTTTCAACAGAATTATTTAGACATAGTATTTCTTTACAGTCTGTACATTTTATTATTCCTATTTTAATTTTTTCACTTTCTGAACTAATGATTTGTGATAATGCTTCTTGTTCCTTAGCAACACTATCTAGAATGTTATTGATAGAATTATTAAATGCGCAAGGATTTTCTGTACTAGTGCTAGATTCAGTAGTAGTAGACTCGGTTGTGGTAGATTCAGTAGTAGTAGATTCGGTTGTAGTAGACTCGGTTGTGGTAGACTCAGTAGTAGTAGACTCGGTAGTGGTAGACTCAGTTGTGGTAGACTCGGTTGTGGTAGACTCAGTTGTGGTAGACTCAGTAGTAGTAGACTCGGTTGTGGTAGATTCAGTTGTGGTAGACTCAGTAGTAGTACATACATCTGGTAGATTACCAATGAATGGATAATTGTGAGCTTCAATATTGCCATATAAATTTTTAACCATAATGGTACCCTCTATATTTGTATATCCGGAATCGTAAGTTGCTAGGGGAGCAAGTAGGCTACCCTTAACTGATGTTGTTCCAGCAGATATATTGGTTGCTTCATATAGATTGAATAAAATGTATTTACCATCGTAACCGGTCGCAGTAATACCATTTCTAAACATTCCATAGCTTCCAAATCCTAGAGTGTTACCAGAAACATTTATTAATATTGTAGATCCAATTGGTGCTACTATATCAATTTTATTTAGATTAGCTAGGGTTAGACCTGAATTATCAATATTAGTACCATCAATATTAAAAATGTTTAATTGTTGATTTGTACCAGTTAATGTTAATCCACCATATTCTACTTTAGTTGTACCATTTGATGGAAGTAGTGCCCAGTTTTTTGATGCACATAATAGGTATTCATTTTGTTCACTAAAATTAATAGGTAGTTCTTCAATTGGTTGTGGTGATACACCATTATTATTAGTCATGGTATATTGTATTACATTATTTAAGTTACTAATTACAGTATTTCCATTAAAGTTGGTACCATTCATAATATTTATTTTTCCACCAACTACTAAGTCTGGTCTAGTAGTTGACATTGTTAAGGTATTACCAATACCATAATTGGAATAAGTTGCATTATTTGTTACTGCGACACGTCCTTCACTATCTACATTACTTTGAGTATGATCATTTAATACATATATATTAAAATCATTTGCTATTTTAAAATTATTCATAAAATTTCCTCCTTTCATTGTAATTTATGTAGTTAAAAAGTTTTTGAAAGTTTTTTTGTCCTTCCCCAAACAATATTTTAATCATATATTATATGGGAGGTATAAAATATGGATATAAATAATCAATCAATTATTAATATTTTAGATAGTATTGCTAAAGAACAAGAAGCATTATCACAAATTATTAGCTCAGAAAGCGAAAAGATAAAGTATGCTATTGAAAGATGCCAGGAATGTAAAGAAATTATTTGTATTAATCAATCAGTAGAATCTATGTTAACAACTATTACTAATTTAGAAATAGTTTTACAAAATAAAATAAAGGCTATTAAAAATACTCAATGTAATTAAAAATAAAACTACGTTATTTTATTGACGTAGTTTTTAAATGAGATTGCTAACTTGATTCCTGTTTATAATTATGTTAAGTGTTTATCAATGTGTTAATTTTTATATTTAGAAATGTTTTAAATTAGTATTTGATTATATAATCTACATCTTTTCAAAAAATGACATAGGTTTAAAATAGTATTTTTTTATTTAGTTCATAATTTATGTAATGTTAGGTTAATCTTTTTTATTACTTTTTTAGTATATATAAATTTTAAGTAATAATAAAAGTTATGGTATTCAGATAATGATTGATTTTAGTATCACTATATTTTTTATGTTGTTTCTAAAAACAAATTTAAATATATGAGTTTTTTTAATTATTCTCAACAACTTAATTAGATGAAATAAACTTTTTATTTATAGAAATAATTTTGGATAATAATATAATAAATTTTATAAATAAATACTTGATAAAATAAAGACTTAATGTTAGGATGTTCCATATAAGAGTGATTTGTATTATATAAATGGGTGTTATTATTGGTAGGAGAAATAGAAGTTCTTGTTGGTGTAGATTAGCTATTAATAATCATGAAATGTATATTAGTTGACTTTAGATTTAAGAGAAAATAAAGGTGTAATGCAATTTTAGCATTTGTTTATAAGCATATCATTACTTATATTTATGGAGGTGAAATATAATAGAGCTTATGTCAGAAAGTAATAATAAATATTTTAAACCTGCTGGTGACTTGACTGCAACTGACTTGACTACAATTGACTTGACTGCAGCTGATTTGGTTAATGGAACAAAAAAGGAATATTTTAAACCTGCTGGTGACTTGACTGCAACTGATTTGGTTTATGGAATAGAAAACGACCATGTTGAATCTACTGATGGTTTAACTGAAAATAGTGGAATTATAGAAGTTGGGTGTAGGTTGGTAACTCCTTCACAACTAGAGGAAATGAAAAATAATGGATATCATATTTTAGAGGAAGTTAATTGTGGCCCATTGGTTTCAATTCAATTTGAAAAAAGTTTGGAAGGAAATAAAGGAAAGATGATTAGGTAGTGTTACTTTCATCCAGAAGTAGCAGCAATAACAGATAGTTTTCATTTTGAGTTATTGGTTATGTTTTTCATAATAAAATTAATCATAAATCTATGATTAGTTGGACGAAAGATACATAAGAAAAAATAACAAAATAAATTTAGGCAAAGAGTAATCTAAATCTTAAAAGTTGAACAGTTTATAAGTGATTTCTAATTAGAGGATTGTAATCTGTAATTTATAGAAGACGGTCCTTTTAATTTTTCTTTAATTTTATTATAATTATAATAATAAGAATAATCATCTATTGGTTTATCAATTTTCTAATGTTTTAAAATTATCTTTTAAATCATAAAACATTTTTGCTTTAAGTATTTCATAGTGGTTTCCCACATATCATTTTCTTACCATTTTCTTTTCTAGATATACTTTGGATAATATTATGATTTTTATTTGATAATTAAAAAATTAATGTAAATGGAAACTATGAAAGCTGAAGATATAAGTTTAGATGATGTAGATGAGATAAATTTAGAAAAATATATATAGGAAATCAAGTGATAAAAAGAATAAAATTTATAGTCATAATATGTTTATTTAGAAATTTTAATAATAATTAAAGCGTAGAAAATGATTATAATGGATATCATAAATAATTTATATAAATAAAAGAAGGTGTCTATATGCAAAATATGGATGTATCAAAAGTGATATTAGGTACAGGAAACTATGATAATGTTAAAACTGGCAATACTGTATCTGTTACAGGTGATGGTGGTAATGCATGGGGATACTATGGTTCTTCCTATAAAAAGTTAGCACCTAGATTAGTAACGTATATACCATATGTAGAAAAATGTAAGGAATTATCAAAAAATAAAGGAAAACTTTTAGAATATGATAAGGAGAGAAGAATAATAGAAGATGAATATATTAAAAGTTTTTATGATATAAGGCTAAGAAACTTGAATGTTATGGAGTTATTATCTATCTTACGAGAAAAATTTGGTGATAATATAATATTGTTATGTCATGAACCATTAGAAGAATTTTGCCATAGAAGATTGATTGCTGATTATATAGAGTTAAAGACAGGCATATATATTCCTGAGATTAGTGTTTCAGAAACAGGAATAGTAAAAAAGTTACAACCAATTAGATATAAGAATCGGTTAAAACAGATTATGAATGAAAGAAAGTAACAATAAATAAAGTCCAATAAAAGTTACATAATTGATTATAAATTAGTTAATCACATACTCTTGTTTTAATAATAAAAAGAATGATAACAATGAATTATAATTTTAATAATGTGAATATAAAAGAGATTCAAATAGATATTAAATTTAAACCTAATAAAATCATGGAACATGCTAGTGTTTTATCTAAAGAAGAAAGAAATAAAATAATTAAATAAGTTAATAATAATGTTCCAAAATAAATAATAATTGTTAAATGATTTTAATAAATAATATTGATGATGAAGTATTGTTTGATAAAATATTTATGAGGAAGATTTTAGAAATAAAGGTATAGGAAGTAATATAATAATAAAACAAAACTAAGATATTATATGAAAAAACAAATATAGATAGGCAAAAATAATGAGTAAAATGTAAGATAAATGGTTTAATAGAATAAGTATTAGCTAGGTGATTTCGATTTATTGTATCCTATTTATATGAATATATTGTTATTTATTACTTTTATTTGATTCAACTTATATCACATTTTTTTAATAAATAGAATTTTAATGTTTAAAGATTTATTACATATTGAAAAAGACTATTGTTTACAACAACAGCCATTGTAATAATTATTAAAATAAAACTTACTATTTAAATTTATTTTTTGTTATTTTAATTTTTCTTTTTTAAAAGATAGCTATATGGTTTTTGTGAAATGAATTCATCACCATGTAAATTACTATGAGTTTGTTTGAACTCCATAATTGATGTTTCAATAATTTTTTATGATTGCTTTTTACTAAAACCATTTTTAATTAAGTCATTTAATAATAGGTTTATGCTTGATTTTACTGTACCACTATTTATAAGGAAATATTCTCCCATAAAATATTCAAAATGGTTTCTCCAACTATCATCGTAATGTTTTATTCTTCCATTAGGGAAAGTTATTAAAACAGAGTGAGAACCTAAATTTTTCTTAAAAAAATATCCAAAAGTTTCAAGTTCTTTGATATTAATACCTTTGCCTGGTAGTTGTCCAGCCGTGCATGATAAAAGCTGTGTTTCATTTAAATCTATCATAAAAATCCTCCAATATAGTTTTTTTAATAAAATGTTAATATATTTAACAATAAATTTGTTATGTTGTATTATATCATAATTTTTATGCTTGAGCAAGTATGCATAATAATGTATGTCTATATAAAGAAGTGATAAAATATCTAAAAAATACCAAAGATATGATATACTTATATAAGTAAATTTCTTTGATTTTTAAGGAGAAATTATTATAAATAATAATAAAGAAAATTTTATTAATAAAAGTGTAATTAACCGGTTGATTATGATTTATTTAATCTATCAC